>JBDSXS010000057.1:0-6958 GCA_039926045.1 Ferruginibacter sp. | reverse complement strand
GATCAGCAACACACCAACATAAAACTCATTATGCAGTTCCTTGTTCTCTTTTAAAAAGATAAAAGCCAGGAGGATGCCGTAAACCGGTTCCAGGTTATAAGTAAGGTTTGCGGTAAATGCCGATATCTTTTTTAAAGCATTCAACTGCAGGTCGAAACTTAAAACAGTACATAGCCAGGCAAGTACCAGCAACAACAACCAATCGGTTGTTGTGGGTAAATAATAGGCTGCCGGAAACTGCATTAAATAGAACGGCACCAAAACAGTGAGTGCAAGCAAACCTCCGCCCAACTCATATAGTGTAAGGATCCTCGGAGAATAAGTGACCAATAATCTTTTGTTGAAAATTGGAAATAAGGCACTGCCCATGGCCGAGATGATCCCAAAGATCACACCCAGTTTATACTGCGGATGAAAATTGAATATGATATAAATACCGGCAATGGCCAGCAGTCCCAATCCAACTTCGATCATAGAAATTCTTCTTTTTAAGATCAGTGGCTCAAAAAAAGCGGTAAAGAATCCTGTTGCACTAAAACAAACCAGGGCAACAGATGCATTGGCATATTTTACACTGGCATAAAAAGTAACCCAATGAATGGCCACAATAGTTCCCACCCCAAAGATCCTGAGTATATCTTTAAATGGTATCCGAACCAGTTGTTTCTTGTATAATAATATGATTGCTAAAGTTGCAACTGTAATCAACAGCCGGAACCATACAAGCAATCCTTCATTCAGTTCAATCAATACCCCCAGTATAGCAGTGAAGCCGGCTAAAAAAACAGCTATATGAAGTTGGATAAGGGCTTTTTTCATAGAGCAAGGCCTCCTCTTGAACTACGTTCGTTCTTTTTCAAAGAACCTCCGAAGGAGGAGGAAATCCCGAAGATCGGGGCGAAGATGATTTTGTTATGAAATGTTGTTTGCATTATTGATGAAAATAAGAAATAAAGATGAAGTGGAAGATGCTTTGTTTGAATATGTTTAATGCTCCGCCTCCTCTCTTTTGGAGAGGAGGTTGGGAGGTGAGGCCAGGTGGTGAGGTAAAAACCGCAAACATCATTATATTTGCCAACCTATAACTATAACCAAATTATACTATGAGCTTTAAACGGATCAACAACATTACCGGATGGATCGTGTGCATTATTGCATGCGCCGTATATATTATGACAATGGAAGCCACAGGTAGTCTCTGGGATTGCGGCGAGTTTGCTTCCAGTGCCTATAAACTGCAGGTCCCACACTCACCCGGGGCACCTTTTTTCGTATTGATCGGGCGTTTATTTATGGCACCATTTGGTGCTGATAGCGCAGCTACAGGTATAAATCTTATGAGTGCTTTATCAAGTGGCTTTACCATTTTATTCTTATTCTGGAGTATCACGCATTTTGCCCGCAAACTCGTTACAAAGGACGGATCTGAATTAACCAATGAAAAGATTTACGGCATCATGGCCGCCGGTATCGTTGGAGCATTAGCTTATACATTCTCTGATTCATTCTGGTACAGTGCTGTTGAAGGTGAAGTATATGCATTGTCTTCTTTTTTTACAGCCGTGCTCTTTTGGGCCATGCTGAAATGGGAACAGAATATTGATGTTGAACACGAACAAAATATCAAGGGTCATTTTACCAAAGCAGATCGCTGGATCATCTTAATATTTTTCCTCGCAGGATTATCGATCGGGGTTCACTTACTTAACCTCCTGGTGATTCCGGCTATTGTTATGATCTATTATTTTAAACGCTATAAGGTAACAAAGTGGGGAGCCTTCTTTGCATTTCTTATAGGATGTGTAATTACCGGGGTCGTACAAAAGGCTATGATACAATATACCATTAGCTGGGCCGGTCATTTAGATGTGCTGTTTGTTAACTCCTTTGGAATGCCGTTCTTTTCGGGCTTTGCATTTTTCTTTGTGTTGATCGCTGCGCTAATTTATTTTGGATTAAGAATGGCCATAAAAAAGAATTGGAATTTTTTAAAATTAGGCCTTTGGAGCTTCGCTTTTTTGATGATGGGATGTTTTGTTTCTTATTTTACCACACTGGTAAGAAGCAGTGCAAACGTGGCTTTGGATATGGGTAATGTAGATAACCCGATGAGTTTAAACAGTTACCTCGCACGTGAACAATATGGAGATTGGCCAATTCTATACGGCCAGGATTTTACTGCCGATGTGTTAAGAGATGAGAGTGGTAACCCGGATATGGCAGATGGTGGGGTAACTTATGTTAAAAGTAAAGACAAGTACAAAGAAGGTGGCAGAAAGCTATCTTACCAATATGCATCCCAGGATATGCACATGTTCCCCCGTATGTGGGATCAAAGTAATGACCAGGGTCATGCTAATTATTATGCTTCCTGGGCAGGTATCGGAAAAGACCAGCAGGGTAATTGGGAAAGATCCCCTACAATGGGCGAAAATATAAAATTTGCATTATCATACCAGGTTGGCTGGATGTACATGCGTTATTTTCTGTGGAATTTTGCCGGTAAACAAGACGACATACAAGGGATAAATATGGGTAATGTGAGAGATGGTAACTGGAAGACCGGTATTGGTTTTTGGGATAACATGAGGCTGGGAGACCAGAAAACACTGCCTGACAGTTTAAAAAACAATAAAGCCAATAATAAACTTTTCGCCCTGCCATTGATCCTTGGTTTACTTGGCCTGGTATTCCAGGTTTTAAAGGACAAACGTGATTTCTTAATTGTAGGACTACTGTTCTTCTTTACCGGGCTCGCCATTGTATTTTATTTAAACCAGGCCGGTAATCAACCACGTGAGCGTGACTATGCATTTGTAGGCTCCTTCTATGCATTTGCCATCTGGATAGGCCTGGGTGTATTGTATGTAAAAGAATTATTTACGGCATTCATTAAAAACAGGATGATGGCAGGTTTGGTTGCCGGTGGCTTGTGTTTATTAGCCGTACCGGTACTAATGGCCAGCCAGGAATGGAATGACCATGACCGCAGCCATAAAACACTGGCAAGGGACCTGGCCATTGATTACCTGGAAAGCTGTGCACCAAATGCTATTCTGATAACCTTTGGCGATAATGATACTTACCCATTATGGTATGCACAGGAAGTACAGGGTATCCGTAAAGATATCCGGGTTATTAATTCAAGCCTGTTGGGCACCGATTGGTATATTAACCAGTTGCGTTACAAAGTGAACGACAGTGATCCAATAGATGCCATATGGTCGGCAGAGCAAATTGAAGGATCTAACCGTGACGTTATTTATTCTACCGAAATGATCTACGGCAACAATGCAACCTTCCTTAATAAGTACAGGACCAAAGCCGGACTGGCGGGAACTGATCCTGCACAGCCAATGGACCTGTATAACATGATGAAAGATTTTGCAGGCAGCGATGATCCAAATAAAGTTGAACAGGGACGGGATGGCAACGTATTAAATGTTTTCCCTTCCAAAAAGGTTTCAATTCCTGTTGATATAAATCTCGTTCGCCAAAACGGAACGGTTAATGCGGATGACAGTGTGGCGTCGCAGGTTGTATTTGATATTCCAAAAAATGCATTGGTTAAAAATGACGCAGCCATCTTAAATATCATTGCGGCCAATAAATGGAAACGCCCGATCTACTTTACATCCCAGGGTGCGGCTGATCTTGGATTCCGTGCTTATGTACGCCAGGACGGATTGACCTATCGGTTTGTACCGGTTTTAGGCAGCCAGGTAAATGACGTATGGGCATATGATAAAATGATGAGTGTATTCAAATCAGGCAGTGCTGATAAACCAGGGGTTTATTTTGATGAAGAGAACCGCCGTCATTTGAACAGCATACGCATGGCTTATACAACAGCGGCCATGGATATGGCTGAAAAAGGTAAAAAAGAAGAGGCCAAAAAAATGCTGAATAAAGTTGATAAGATGATGCTGGAAGAAAACTTTCCTTATGGCATGGTAAGCCGTGATCAGCAACACAACTATATTTCCTTATTGATGTTACAGGCAACCTATTTAGCCGGTGATACTGTGCTGGCAGGCAAAATAACCAAAAGCTTAAAGAAAGATCTTGAGCAACAACAAGCTTATTATGCAGCACTTGATGATGATAAACTCAGCAGTTTTGATTATGTAGATTCACAGGGCAGAAAAGACGGAGATAAAAATGCAGTAGATCAGTTCCTGATGCGGATACTGCAGCTGGAGCAACAGCAAAAAGGCCAGGCTGGTTTGCCGCCCGAGATCCCAGGTCAAATAAACAATCAGCCTCCGGTTCCTAAAGCGGCAGATACTTCAAAAAAGTAGTTCAAAATTTGATACATAAATTTTAAAAAGATCCCCCCGATAAATCGGGGGGATCTTTTATACCAAACTGAATTTCAATATAGGTTTCTGTGGATGAGCTGAAATTCAAGCAAAGCCCGTGCACTGGCCTTTGGTAAACCTGCCTGCTGTAGGCAGGTACCGATGGAATAACTATAAAATGCAATTGGTATTATTTAACATTCGAACAAAACAATAACTTAAATGTTTCGTAATTTAGATGCTGTCAGACGGTTTAAAACCGTCAGCACAGCTTAAACACTTCAAATGAATTTCTTTCACTTTTCTAAATTCGATCCCAATGAACAGGGCAAATCTCCGTTTGATACCCTGCTCAACCTTTTTTTGCAATTACTCACCTATACCAATGGCGATTTTAATGAAGCCATGCAATGGATGAATGAACTGGACAAAGAGTATAAACTCACCAACAATGAATATGGCATCGGCGATTTTGTGGAAGACCTGAAAGAGAAAGGATACATTGATGAAAAAAGGGAAACGGGTGAAATAAAAATTACTTCAAAGACAGAGCAGGGCATCCGTAAAAAAAGCCTCGAAGAGATCTTCGGCAAGCTGAAGAAAACCAAACAGGGTAATCACCAGACATTTAAACCCGGCGGCGGTGATGAAATTAACCCGGAGACCAGGCCATTCCAGTTTGGCGATACCATGGAGCAGATAGATTTTACCAATTCGATCCGCAATGCACAGATCAATCATGGCATCGACAGTTTTAAAATGCAGGAAGATGACCTGGAAATAAGGGAAACAGATTTTAAGTCACAAACATCTACGGTATTGATGATCGATATCTCCCACTCGATGATCTTATATGGTGAGGACAGGATAACCCCTGCAAAAAAAGTGGCGATGGCTTTAAGTGAACTCATACAAACCAAATACCCTAAAGACACATTGGATATTGTGGTGTTTGGTAATGATGCCTGGACCATTGAAATAAAGGACCTTCCTTATTTACAAGTGGGGCCCTATCATACCAACACAGTTGCCGGTTTGGAACTGGCAATGGATATTTTACGGCGCCGCCGGAATCCCAACAAGCAGATATTTATGATCACCGATGGCAAGCCTACCTGTTTAAAAGTTGGGGCACGTTATTATAAGAACAGTTGGGGGGTAGACAGAAAGATCCTGAACCGCTGCATGAGTTTAGCCACACAATGCAAGAAATTGAAAATACCGATCACCACGTTTATGATCGCAACAGACCCCTACCTGCAAAAATTTGTACAAGAATTTACGGAGTGTAATAATGGAAAGGCCTTCTTTGCTGGGTTGGATAAACTGGGGGCATTCATATTTAAAGATTTCGAAAGTGGTAAACGGAAGACGGTATATTAATTTTTCACGCAATGGCGCAAAGGAGCAAAGCTTTGCGACTTATTTTCTTTGCGACTTTGCGTGAAACAAAAACAAAACAATAAAAACGGTTTATCAACTTATTAAAACCTGAGCAACATGAATAAGACAGCCACGTTCTTAATTGTAGTTCTCCTGCTAGCCCGTGGAGTGTTATACATTTACGATCATAACAAAACAAAGATAGACGAACTTGTTTCTCCACAACATTCAGTCATCCGTGATAGTTCTATGAATACGGAACCATCCGACTCATCTGCTGTTATAACTGACCTCAACGTCGTTTCCCCAACTGCCGTAACATTTTTGGTGACTGATAATACGGATATCTATTATTATGTAGGAACTTTCAATGGCAATTTGTATACGATCGATCATAACTATGTAGGCGTATTTATCAAGGCATATAAAAATGGGATCGATCCCGATGACCTGATGTTCATTATCAAGAGCGATAAAAATGCCACATTTAAAAATAAGATCGATTTACTGGATGAAATGTCGAAGAATGGGGTACCGGCAGGACATTATAAAGAGGTAGAGATGAGCAAGGAAGAAATGGAAAAGATCAAAAATTTTTAAAGAATACAAAAAATGAATAGTACAAAAATCAGAACCCTAGGCGAATTAAAGAAGAGCGGCTATGTTTCCAAAAGCATCAAACAGGAGATCCGTGAGAACCTCATCAAAAAAATACAGGCAAAAGAAAATCCTTTTCCCGGCATATTGGGTTATGAAGATTCGGTGATACCTGATACAGAAAGAGCATTATTATCACAACATAATATTTTGTTCCTGGGTTTACGTGGACAGGCAAAAACAAGAATGGCCAGGCAGATGATAGACCTGCTGGATGAATACATCCCGATCATTGCCGGCAGTGAAATTAATGATGACCCGTTAAACCCGGTCTCACGTTATGCATCGGACCTGGTGGATGAGCAAGGGGACAATACCCCTATTGCCTGGTTGCACCGCAGTCAGCGTTACGGAGAAAAATTAGCCACACCTGATGTAAGTGTTGCCGACCTGATCGGTGATATTGATCCCATAAAAGCTGCAAACCTTAAACTCAGTTTTGCCGATGAAAGGGTTTTGCATTATGGCATCATCCCACGAAGCAACCGCAGCATTTTTGTCATCAATGAATTACCCGATCTGCAGGCAAGGATACAGGTATCCTTATTTAATATTTTAGAAGAAGGCGATCTGCAGATACGTGGTTTTAAATTAAGGCTGCCGCTTGATATATTATT
>JBDSXS010000056.1:0-4634 GCA_039926045.1 Ferruginibacter sp. | reverse complement strand
ACCATACCGTCATTGTAGGTTTCAGTGCCTGTTATCAGTGCGGAGTCAGGAATTGACCCTGTCCATATTGGTATCTGCTTATGCTCAATTGATGGGGTTATAGTTTTTGAAGATCCCGGAATATTTACTTTCTGTTGTTTATTTTGATTGCAGGAGACGAGGTAGATGCCAATTAAGGGGATCAAAAAAGTTATTTTAAGAAGAGTCAATTTAAAATAGTTTAATTGAATTTTTATTTCTGAAGGATCAATATAAGCAATTCTTTTAGTGTGACGTTACAGACGGCATCTATTTTTTAGCGTATGCTTTTACCAATAGTGAACCGGTCTTTGTTTTCTTCTGCACCACTGTGCAGGACCTGGCATTGATCTTTTTTCGGTCTGCTATGGAGCCCGGGTTAATGATCTTTTTGGAGTTCTTTACATAAGGCATTGGATTCACAGCCCGGCCGCCGCCATAGATACCAAAATGCAGGTGCGATGGCTTGTGTTTGGCATTGCCTGTATTGCCGATGGTGCCGATCGTTTCTCCCTTTTTTACCCGTTGGCCCACGCTAACACCCAGCTTATCCAGGTGTGCATAATAGGCTGTCCAGGTTTTACCCGCTCCCCGCAGACGAATCGTTTTGCCCCCCAGTATTTCGGTTTTTGTGGAAGTGATGGTCCCGTCACATACGGCCACCACGGGTGTTCCCTTTTTGGCGTAAATATCCATGCCCTTGTGCGACCGGCCGCCGTTGCGATAATCGCCGAAGAAGCCGCCGACCTTCGATGTCTTTCCAGACACGGGATATACAAGTGCAGCGGCTTTGGGTTTACGGGATTTCTTATTAATGGTTGAAGAAGCGACGGCGCTTACAGACAGGCCGGCAAGTAGCAATAGTAAGAATATACTTTTCATTTGTCAGGGGTTATATGAATATTGGAAACGAGGAACAATTTCTAAAATTATCTGCAAAAGAAGTATTAACAGGATTTTAAAAGAAGGTTAATTTTTCCAATACAAGGGTGTAGAGGGGAAAGGTCTAATTCCCTTGATTAGTTTTATTGCTTTGGTCATTTGAATTTGTCTTTCCGCAAACCGCCAAACTTTAAGCTGCAACCGAACATGTCTACTTTATTTTCGACATATACATGAACCAATTCCATTCCCAATGTTTTCCATTATCATCTGAAAATGCCTGACTCCAAACAGGATTATCTTTATCTCTTGCGTCCCAGCGAAAAATAACCAATATTTGTTTGCCATTAAAGCTGTCTTTGGTAATAAAGTGCCCAACATTATTTTCAAATGAGCCCAGTACCGGTGGATCTAATTTTCCTTCGTTTGAATCTGCCCAATAAATACTCCATAGTTTTGTTTTTGGGTTGAAAAGTCTCACTGTCATCCCTTCAAATGGCACGCCGTCAAAGGTTGCAAGAAAATTGTCAATATTACCTATTCCATTAAGAACCCGATACATTTCCTGTGAAGATTCAAATTCTGTCCATTCGTCACAATTGGTTAACCGGCTTTTTAGTTTTCTATTTCGTAGTTTCCACTTGCCCTCAAAAAAATCAAAGTCATGCTTCGATGATGTTGAAGTTGGAGTAATTATCAGTTCACCATTTGCGGCAAAGTTTATTTTTGGGATTTCTAAGATTTTATTATCTGTCATAATAATATTGAGAATTTAACTGTCCGTCCTGGTTGCGGCAATGCTTTTATTAGCGGTTCGTTTTACCACTGTTTTTTGAACATTCGAATTACACGAAGTAACCCAAATATTATAGACTGCTTAAAGCTTATAACGGGAACCAGTCCATGTGTACGCATTGTCGCCTTAAAGCGTTCAATATCCGGCGGTCCACTCACATTTACGATGGAAGCAATATCCCGAAAATATTCATAACCAAAAACCCCTGGCCTGATCTCACATAGAAACTCAATTGCCTGCTTTGTCTTATTTGCAATTTGGTGCACTGTGCCGCGTGGAATAAGGACTGAATCTCCAGGATTAATTTGAATGACTTTACCATCTAATAAAATCGTAGTAGTCCCAACCAACCCATTTACAGTTTCGTCAAATTGCTCGTGGTAGTGAGGCACTGGTGTTCTTGCCTCGGGGCTTACGATACATTTGAATGTGTTTAGATCAGATGTTTCTGAAAGAATGTATACATCAATACCTCCTTTGAAATGAATTTCTTTTGGTTCCATTTAAAAACTATTTGAACGATTTTAATTTTCTGTCCCGTCGGGGTCTTCGCTGCAAAGATACTGTGCGCTGGGCGAGACCCAGGCGCAAAATGTTTCTTAAATTTCCTGGTACTCTTTCTTTCAACAGTGATCAATGCCTATCCGTTATAAGCATACTGATATACGAGCCTATAAAATTTTCAAGGGTGGTAGTATTCAGGTGCAAGCTATTTTATACGCCCGGGTCTCATGCCGCTGCACATTGGCAGGGCTATGAAGACCCCGGCGGGACAGAAATTTATTTTTCGTATGCCTTTAAATATTACGTCAATGTGGTGTTAGCGAAAATTTCTTTTGAGATTATAAACAATTCTGTATAATTCCGGCAAAGGGAATTCAGCTTGAAGTCCATAATCTTTAATTTTAAATGTGTCTTGCGTTGTGTAGATTGTCGTGATTGATGTTGGTTGATCTGTTGGTCCTTCGTTGTATTCTTTTTTTATCTTTTTTAAGTCACTACTTGTCAATAAAGTCCTTAAGGTGTCAAGTTCTTGTTTTGAAAAGGAGTATTGTTTCTGTTTAAGCCAAGGTTCATAATATGACACTTCGCAAAGACTGGAATCTGAAACAAAGTCAATCGTTGCATTTATGGTAGGGAATCCATCACTCTCGACTCCAAATGCGTTTAGGATCATCTCAAGTTTTAAAACTTGAGATTGGCCGAAATGACTTTTAATATTTTTCGTATTGACAGTTGAGCAATGACAAAAAGAAATTAAAAGAATAAATAGAAAATATTTGATTTTAGCTATCATACTAAATTCTTAGAAAATTTCCGCCAACATCTGTATTTACGCTAAAATACACTACTCAAAACTTTAAAACAATTTTCTCAAGCCGTTCTTTCTTAATGAACTAAAAAAACGCTACTGCTTTGCAGTAGCGCAAATACGATCAATCCAATTTCTTATTTTATTCCATACTTCTTCTCATACTTCTCGGCCAGTTGCATTTGTTTATTGTTTAGATCAACCTGGCGCCCCTGTATAAATGCCTGTGTAATGATGTTGGTACGCATGTCCAGGATATCGCCTTCACTTACTACAATGTTGGCATCTTTCCCGGTTTCAATACTTCCGGTCTTATCAGCAATGCCTAAAATGGTTGCTGCATTTAAAGTGATCGAGGTTAGTGCTTCTTCTTTGGTCAATCCGTATGCCGATGCGGTACCTGCATTAAAAGGCAGGTTGCGGTAGCGGGCGCTTCCATCATCATCATTAATAGTAAATAAGACACCTGCCCGCTGTAAAAGGGCCGGTGTTTTATAAGGCTGGTCGATATCATCATCGATCATTGCGGGTAAATTATGCAGCTGCTGTAATATCACGGCAATATTATTTTGTTTTAAAAGATCGGCGATCTGCCAGCTGTCAACAGCCCCAACCAATACCACATCAAAACCAAATTCTTTTGCAAAATCAACTGCGATCAACATCTCTTTTACAATATCGCAATGAACAAAAAGCTTTTGCTTTTTAGTGAACAGTCCTTTAACCGCTTCAAATTTCAGGTTCGTATTTTCATGCTTTGGTTCTGCCAGCCATGCTTTTGCTTCCCTGAAAAATATTTTTACATTTTCGATCTGTTCCAGGCCTTTTTTTACAGGGTCTATAGGAGCCTGCTGGCCAGGCTGGGCACCGCCACCTCTTGCTCCACGCTGACGGTTCAACAGGGAAGGCATGTGGAAATGAATGCCCACATCTGCTTTGTATGCTGCATCTTCCCAGTTCCATGCATCTAACTGCACCACCGATGATGAACCTGAAATGATACCACCATCAGGAATTACATTGGCCAGTAAGATACCATTGGTGCGTAATGTGTTGATGATCTTTGAATCGGTATTGTATGCAACCAGCGAGCGTATGCTGGGGTTCATCTCACCGATCTCTGTGCCATCAATAGTAGCCCTGTTGCTGCTCACTTCTATCAGGCCCAATTGTGAAGCCGTTAAGATCAGTCCCGGGTAAATGTGTTTGCCTTTGCAATCAATAACCCTTGCACCTGAAATAGATCCATTGGCACCCACTTCTGTTATTTTACCATTCTTAAAAATTACGGTGCCATTATTGATCACCTGCCCGTTGCCAACATGAATGGTTGCATTGGTCAACGCAATGGTTTCTTTTTGTGCCGGTGCAGGCGACATGGTTTCCTGCGCAGTAACGTTTGTAGTTGCAAAGAAGCAACTTATATAAAAGATTATTTTTTTCATTTGTTTCTTTTTTTCTTAATTATTTTTTTAGATCAATTATTTAGTTCATCCAGGTCATCTGCATCAATGGCCAATAAACCATGACTGTGATAATGATCGCTGCAGGTGTTGATCACTTCAAACCTTGGCCTCGCAGTTCGGGTAGCTCCGCTACCGGCACCCGGGGTTGCTGCTCTTTTGG
>JBDSXS010000055.1:0-8388 GCA_039926045.1 Ferruginibacter sp. | reverse complement strand
AATGTTTCTTACGGAACAGATCCTTTGCAAAAAATGGATATTTTTTTACCCGCCGGCAGAAGGGTGGATACAACCAAAGTAATAATATTGATACACGGCGGCGGCTGGACATCCGGTGATAAAGCAGATTTTGCTGTTTTTATGGACACCCTGAAAAAACGGATACCGGATTATGCCATTTTTAATATTAACTACCGCCTGGCTGCATTACCTGCCACTAACCCCTTCCCTACCCAGGAGATAGATGTAAGAGCCGCAGTTGACTTTATTTATGGCAACCGTGGTACTTACCTGGTTAGTGATAAATTTGTTTTAATGGGGGCAAGCGCAGGTGCTCATCTTTCTTTATTGCAGGCATATAAATACCATAGCCCCGCTAATATTAAAGCTGTTGTTGATTTTTTTGGTCCAACTGATATGGTTGCTATGTATAATGATTATGCAAGTAACCCTCCGGCACAACTTGGCATTTTTGGTTTAATGAGCGGAAGCCCTGCAAGCAATCCGGCTTTATATGCATCATCAAGTCCGCTCACCTATGCCAATGCCCAGGCTCCTCCAACTATTATCCTGCAGGGAGCTACAGATCCTATAGTTAATGCAATTACACAATCATTTGCATTGAAAACAAAGTTAACCACGATGGGTGTTGTGAATCAATATGTGTTATACCCAGGTGGCCATGGCGATTGGGATGCGGCAACTTACACAGATGCTTTTAATAAGATACAGGTATTTTTGGCAGCCAATGTTCACTAATAATTAAACGTTCGTTATTTATAACATCCCGTCTCGCCTTGGGCGAGACGGGATGTTTTCTTAATTTACTTTGTATTGATGATAAAGACATTTTTCATATGTATTGCTGTAAATCTTTTTTTGTGCTCAACACTGACAGCACAAACGGATTCAGTGCCCCGTGCATTTTATACAACCAAAGAGAACAGGGTAACAGAATACCGAAACCTGGTAAGCAACAGTATCAATAAAAACTTGTTACTTGATTTATCAGATGCTACAGAAGAGAATTGGGAAGAAGCTTTTTATGCAATGGAACTAATAAATTACCGCTCTCCCCGGGTGGATAAGAGGATCCGTTCTGCATTTGCTTCTCTTGAAAAAAGAAGCATTGGTTTTCAACGGGCATACCTGGAACTGATCTATACAAACTACCCCAAAGATTTTGTGCCACAGGTTGCTGCCTTTATGCAACAAACCCAAAGCCCAAAACTTTTGGCCATGTGCGGCGAATATCTTTTGATGAATAATAAAAGGGCAGCATATGCTGCCATGTTAATCAAGCGAATGGCACAAATATCCAAAACCATGGAGTCTGGTGCAGAGATGCCCTTCTTTTCAGTTTTGCAATACAAAATATTGCCAGGCAGCGGAAAACGTCCGCCGGTTAATGATCTGACGAACAATACATTTTTACCCAATGAAATTGTACTCTTCAGTTTTCAGCGAAAGAACAGGAATTATCCGGGACTGGCCATGGTTAGAGGAAAGAACGGTGTGTTTATAAAAGATGAAAGGGGAAATTATTTTGCGGTACCTCAACTGGCGAGGAGTATAACCAATATGCCGGGATACCTCACCAATGGGAACACGCCACAGGGTATTTTTAAAATGATCGGCTTCGATGTTTCAAAAGGAACGGCCATTGGCCCCACTACCAATGTACAAATGGTTTTGCCTTACGAAAGATCAACAGATGTTTCCGATTCGGTTACAAAATTACTTGGTGATAATTACAAAAATCTGGTTCCTTATTCGTGGAAACAATATAACCCGTTCTTTGAGGCCTGGTATGCCGGCAAAGCAGGGCGCACGGAGATCATTGCACATGGTACTACGGTGAACCCCCAGTATTATAAAAACAAACCTTACTATCCGTTAACCCCAACCCAGGGTTGCTTGACCACTAAAGAGATCTGGAGCGGCATCGATGGAAAAAGAATAGAAAGCAACCAGCAAAAATTAGTTAATGCCTTAAAATCCGCTGGTGGTGCAAATGGTTATTGCGTAGTCATTGAAATTAATGACCAGCAAAAACCGGTAAGTTTACCCGATATCTTACCTTATCTAAACCAAAAATAAAATGAACCCCGACATTACAAGCAGGGCCGATATAGAAAAATTCATAGTTGGGTTTTATCAGCACGTAAAAAAAGATCCAACCATTGGTTATATTTTTACGGATGTGGTGCATATGAATTGGGAAACGCATATCCCGGTGATCGTAGATTTTTGGGAAACCATTTTACTGGATAACCCGGTCTATAAAAACAATGCGATGGAAGTTCATTATGACCTGAATAAAAAACTGCCGTTGCAAAAAGAACATTTTACAAGCTGGTTAACCTTATTCAATGCTGCTGTTGATGAATTATTTGAAGGTAAAACTGCTTCGCTGGCAAAAACAAGAGCTAAATCAATTGCTGATGTTATGCTATTTAAAATGGGGAATGCAAATAATAAACGATCAATTATCTGAGTTACTCAATGATACCCATGCCATTAAACTGGATCATAAAAGAATTTGCTGAACTGACAACTGCAGAACTCTATACCATTATGCAGTTAAGAAATGAAGTGTTTGTAGTTGAGCAGGACTGTGTTTACCAGGATGCCGACGGAAAAGATCAGCGGTCCATGCATTTTTGCGGCTGGGATGGAGAAAAACTGGCGGCCTATACCCGTCTCATTCCACCCGGCATTTCTTATACTGAAGCCAGTATTGGCAGGGTTGTTACAGCGCCTGAATACCGTAATACCGGTGCCGGACGTAAATTAATGGAAGAAAGCATTAAACATACCCTTAACCAGTTCAATACTGATTCAATACGGATCGGCGCCCAGGTATATCTTGCCAAATTCTATCTCTCATTGGGTTTTATTCAATCCAGTCCTGAGTACCTGGAAGACGGAATTCCACATATTGAAATGATCTTAAATAAATAATTACTACGTAAGGCAATATCTTATTCCATTTGCCGTTTTTAAAGCTGTGGTTTAACTATTTTATCCTGATAATTCATACAGGGGCCAATTGTAAGCCGCACCAATCATCCTAAATTCTATAGAAAAACCTGATTTCTAATGAAACCATTTTTACACAAGTTTGTGACCAAGACTATCATACTGTTTTTGATCAGTTTCACAATACTCTCCAATTCATATTCACAGGGATTTCTTTTTGGTGAAAAAGTTAAGTGGGAAGTTGGATTAAACTTCGGCCCCAGTTTCTTTTTGGGCGACCTCGGTGGTAATTCCGGTAAAGGAACCAACAATGTCAAAGACATCAATTTCGAATTTACCAAACTGATGAAAGGGGTATTTGTTACCATGTATCCTAAGAATTGGGTTGGTGTAAGATTGGCTGCTAATTATACTTACCTGGAAGGCGATGATGCCATCATCAATACAACTGGTATTGACGAACTGTGGCGTAAACAACGTAACCTTGATTTTAAAACAACAGTTATAGAAGGCTATCTTGCCCTGGAAGTTTTTCCAACGATGCTGCTTAAAAGGCAATCGGAGTACGAACCCAAATTAAGACCTTACGGTTTTGCCGGTATTGGCGTTTTTCACTTTAATCCCAAGGGGTCATTAACTGATGCAGCCGGCAACAAAACCTGGTATGAGCTTCAGCCATTACAGATAGAAGGACAGGGCATGCCGGAATACCCTTACAGTAAGCCTTATAAATTAACCCAGATCAATATTCCATTTGGTGCCGGTCTCAAATATTTTGCATCTGACCGCATCATTCTTAGCGCTGAGGTCCTATACAGGAAAACTTTTACTGATTATATTGATGATGTAAGCAAAAAATACATTGACCCTGTTAATTACAACAAATACTTATCGTCGCAGGAAGCCAGCCTGGCTTATAGATTATCGGATAAATCAATCGGCATCATTTACCCGGGCATGACGAGATATCCTGCCGGAACGCAACGCGGTGACAGCAAAGACGGGGATACTTATTTTTCAGTGGTACTGAAATTTGGTGTACGCCTGGGTGAGATCTATGAAAGTGCTTTTGCCAGAAGGGCTGCAAAACAAACAAAATGCCCATCACTTTACTAAAACCTAAACTTAAAAATATGAGTAACAATTTACAACTAACACCCGGATCTTACAAGGCAATTATGGTATTCGCAGCTTGCCTTTTAATTGTGATCCAGTTATTCAAATAAGATAATACTTAACTTTTTAAGTGTATCGTGATACAACAGAAGTTTGACCCCCGAGGAGCTCTATGAGTATTTTTATACTTACAGATTACCCCTGAAACCACAACTTTAGAATTTCGTTGCTATCTTTTACACTTTCATTATTAAAGATCATTCCGCTCCAGGCGGGATGATCTTTTTTATTTCAATTCAGCCTGCAAAAATTTTCCGGTAAAGCTTTCTTTTACTTTGACGAGGTCCTCCGGCACTCCTTCAAACAAGACCAATCCTCCGCCATCGCCGCCTTCGGGACCAATATCAATGATATGATCTGCCACTTTTATAACGTCCATATTATGTTCAATAACCAAAACAGTATTGCCCCTGTCAACCAATTTGTTTATTACCTCAAGCAAATGCTGGATATCCTGGAAGTGAAGACCGGTGGTTGGTTCATCCAGTATATAAAATGTTTTACCCGTATCTTTTTTTCCCAGCTCGGTTGAAAGTTTTACACGCTGTGCCTCTCCACCACTGAGCGTTACAGCACTTTGTCCAAGGGTAATATATCCCAGGCCCACATCCTGCAATACTTTTATTTTACGGTAGATATAAGGTACTGCCTGGAAAAATTCAACGGCTTCATCAACCGTCATGTCCAGCACATCACTGATGGATTTTCCTTTGTAACGGATCTCTAAGGTCTCCCTGTTATATCGTCGGCCATTACATTTTTCGCAATGCACATGTACATCAGGTAAAAAATTCATTTCAATAACACGCATCCCACCGCCTTCGCAAACATCGCACCTGCCGCTTTTTACATTGAAGGAAAAACGGCCGGCTTTATAACCCCGTATTTTTGCTTCAGGCACCATCGCAAATAAGGTCCTGATATCTGTAAAAAATCCGCAGTAAGTTGCCGGGTTACTTCTTGGTGTACGGCCAATGGGACTTTGGTCAATTTCAATAACCTTATCGATCTGCTCCAGTCCTTTTATCGACTTATATTCCAACGGATTTGCTTTTGAATTATAACAGAACTTACTCAACAAAGGATAAAGGGTTTCATTTACCAGGGTAGATTTTCCGCTTCCGCTAACACCCGTAACCAATATTAATTTACCCAGGGGGAATTTTACATCCACATCCTGTAAATTATTTCCCTTCACGCCTTTTAGCTCTATGAATTTTCCATTGCCTTTTCTTCGTTCTGCAGGCACAGCAATACTTTTTGTTCCCAATAAGTATTGTGCTGTTTCCGAATTAGAATCCAAAATGGTTTGTGGTGTACCCATCGCTACAATTTCGCCCCCATACTTACCTGCCTTGGGGCCAATATCAACCAGGTAATCAGCTGCCAGCATAATATCCTTATCATGCTCAACTACCAAAACACTGTTACCGATATCTCTTAAATTCTGTAATGCTGCTATCAATCGCTGGTTATCCCTTTGATGCAAACCAATGCTTGGCTCATCCAGGATATAAGTGATACCCTGTAATTGTGAGCCTATTTGTGTTGCCAGCCTGATCCGCTGTGATTCTCCGCCACTAAGGCTTTTAGAAGAACGGTTCAAAGAAAGATAAGTAAGCCCAACATCCAGTAAAAATTGCAGGCGCTCTCTTATTTCTTTTAAAACATCTTTGGCAATGGCGTTTTGTTTATCACTCAATCTTAATTCAATACCATCAAACCAGGCAGCCAGGTTATCTAAATTTAAATTGCTGAGCTCGGCAATATTTCTTTTATCGATCTTAAACCAAAGACTTTCTTTTTTTAATCTTGCACCATTGCAGGATGTGCATGGAGCCAGTTGCATGTATTTTTCTACCCAGCTGCGTAACATTTCGGAACTATGGGCTGAACTGAACCAGCGTTTCAACATGGGAATTATTCCTTCATAGCTTCCTGTAAAAACTTCAGGGACCGTTTCATCACTCATATCCAGCTCCAGGTCGGGATTGATATTTTGATCGCCATATAAAAGCAGGTCGAGTTGTTGTTTTGGCAGCTCCTTTATCGGCTTGTTCAAATTGATCTTATATTTTTTTGCAAATGCAACCACCTGTAAAAAAACACTGGCTTCCCTTTCTTCACCCAATGGCACTATTCCACCATCAGTCACGCTTATTGATGTATCCGGAAGCACCGCATCCATATCAATAGTAAAAACATTACCCAACCCCCTGCAAACAGGACATGCACCATAAGGTGAGTTAAAAGAAAATGCATTGGGCGAAGGCTCTTCATAACTGATACCTGTTTCTTCACACATCAATTGCTTGCTGTACATGAGCCCCCCGCCCCCCAAGGGGGGAGTTTGGGCAGCATCATTATTACCTAAAGTTTCTTTTTGTTTAGCAGAGTCTTTAAAAGCCCCTCCTTCGGAGGGGTTTGGGGAGGCCGGTGCCACAAACATGAGGTCCTTACCCAACTGTAAAGTTTTTTGAACACTCTGGCTTAACCTGAATCTCATATCATCAGTAACGGCAAGCCTGTCAACCACTACTTCTATATCATGTATCTTGTAACGGTCTACCTGCATCCTCGCTTTAAGATCTATCACTTCACCATCTACCCTCACTTTTAAATATCCTTTCTTGCGGATGTCTTCAAACAGTTCCCGGTAATGGCCTTTTCTTCCTCTTACCAGGGGAGCCAGCAGACTTATTTTTTTATCCTCAAATTTTTCGAAGATGTTGCTCACAATTTCTTCTTCGCTGAACTTCACCATCTTCCTTCCTGTATTATAACTGTACGCCTCTCCCACCCGTGCATATAACAATCGCAGGAAATCATAAATCTCTGTAACGGTACCCACCGTACTCCGTGGGTTTTTGTTGGTTGTTTTTTGTTCGATGGAAATTACGGGAGACAGGCCGGTGATCTTATCTACATCAGGGCGCTCCATATCACCTACAAACTGGCGGGCATAGGCATTGAAGCTTTCCATATACCGGCGTTGCCCTTCATTATAAATGGTGTCAAATGCCAGTGAAGATTTTCCGCTACCACTCACCCCGGTAAAAACCACCAGTTTATTCTTTGGAATTTTAATATCAATATTCTTCAGGTTGTGTTCCCTTGCACCAAATACTTCTATAAAATCTTTATCAATGATATCTTCAGAAGAAGCTTTTTTTACTTTCGCCATGTGTACTTATACCAATTGAGCTATTCTATTATTCAAAATGTTCCGGGTAAATACTGATATTGGAGCCGTTGAGCACTTGTAATTGTGCAATTTACGGATGAACAAAATCGGCATTATTACCCTAAAGATACAAACAAATTTCAGGCTGATTTGTTGCATGGCGCTTTGTTCTGTAAATTTGCCATTCAATTGTATGTATGTTATTTAATTTATTTGGAAAAAAGGATGATGCGGGGGCAGATCATATTTTTGTTGACAGGGCCTACATCACTACGGCAGCCAAAATGAAAGCCTGTGCTGCCCTGGCGAAGAAAGAACCTGATCATGTATTCATCTGCTGGTTTTCCGAAACGGTTGTAAAGTTTAGAGAATTTTTCAGGCAGCAGGGGCTGGATGAAACCCTTGTTACAGAAGCCCATCACCTGCATGGCTCGAAACTTCAAAATAAAATACCGGTATTTGTGGAGCATTATCCCCTGCATACTAAAGAACTTGAACTGATCAAAAGCTGGGATGCTGAAAAAATAATTGTTTACAGCGCTATGGATGAGCCATTGTTCAAACATTTTGGCAGCGAAAAACTGATCCCTTTGATGAAAATGATGGGCATGAAGGAAGATGAAGTGATCGAACACAGCATGGTCAGCAAATCCATCATCAAGGGCCAGGAAAAAATAGCAGAACAGGTTTCTAGTGAGCAGTCAGCCAATTCCCAGGAAGATTGGATGAGGAAAAATATTAAATAATTTTATCCCTCCAGACCCTTTACTGTATTGCCTTTTACAGGAACTGAAAAAATAATTTCAATTTTTTATTTGGCAGTTTGAAATTTCTGCCTTTATCTTTGTACCAGTTCTTTAATATCACTTATCAAGAAAGGCAGAGGGTAATGGCCCGATGAAGCCTTGACAACCTACCATGATTCAGTTCATGGAAAGGTGCCAACTCCATCCCGATAGTATCGGGACAGATAAGTCAGATCCAAAGCTTAAAAAATTACTTCAAAATACTTTAAAGCTCATCTGATTTATCGGGTGAGCTTTTTT
>JBDSXS010000054.1:0-3218 GCA_039926045.1 Ferruginibacter sp. | reverse complement strand
CATAAAACTATGGAAAGAAATATTTTTGTTTTTCTGCCTGCTGTTAAAACCTGTTTGGAAACTGTGTATTTAACAGGGCTTTATAACCCGTTAAATTTTTATTGGTTTTAAGCAACTGCAGGTTTTCATCTGTAATAATTAAGAACGAATATTTTGTAGCCGGCAACCAGGATACTTCCGAAGCTGCACTTCTTTTTATCTTCTCATAATACAGCATAGCTGCTGCTGCATCAGGGAAAGATGAAATAACCAGTAAATTACGCTCCCCATCAATCGCATCTTTAACAATGGTGAGGGGCTGGCTATAATAATTTTCCCTGTTATACCTTGTAAACGCATTTTTGGCCTCGTTAATATAAACCTGGTCAACTTTATCCAATATCATCAGCACATGGTGTGGTGCATTAACTGCCATTACAAATGGACCGCTGCTTAATGGCGGTGGCACTTTAGCTACTGTATCCTTTAAAACAGTTGGCGGAGTAACAGGCTTATTTACAGGCTTTGGCATTACCGGTGCGTTCAACTGGTTTTCTCCTGCCCTGGTAATTTCAAGACTGGTGAGGTATTTTTCAATCTCGGCCCTTCTTTTCAACACATCGATCATGGTTTCTGCTTTGCTCCTCAGGGGAGAATTGGGATCATTTGCTATGATCAGCTGTAACCCTTTAATGGCAGCACTGTCGTCCCTGTTCTTTACATGATTGAGGGCTTCAATATACAGCAGTTGTGGTGTCCAGTAATTTACCCCATACAGGCTGTCGGCCCTTTTCTTTTCTGCAACCGCTTTATCAAAATCTCCTTCTATAAAAAGGTTATAAATATCTTCATACAGTTTTGTTGCTTCAGGATTTTTGGTCTTTGGATTTAATGATGAAGGGTTATTCAGCATCTGCCCGGATTTGGTTGTGGCAAATTTGCTGTTGAGCAGATCTTTATAACGGGCTGCCATGGAGGGGTTACCCAGCTTGGTATAACAATAGTACAGGCCAAGATAAACTTCACCATCAAGCAGGCGGGTTGGAAAACGTTTTAAATAATCTTCGTAAGTATCAATGGCCAATTGATATTCTTCCAGGTCATTTTGATAAGTTTTGGCCAACTCTATCATGTTGGCAGCGATCAGCTCATTGCTGGCAGCAAGTTTCTCTGCAGTAAGCGGAATGTCTTTCATCAGCGATTCGTAGCTCATATCCTGCGGTTGTGTATTTGCTCCCTTGGTATTGGGATCACCTGGCCCGGTTGTATTATTACCGGGATTCGGGTTATTGATGGTTGTTTGCATCCCTGCTTTGCGGCGCCAGTTATCTAAATTGGCCCGGTTGCCCCACACGGATTTAAACTCAGTAAAACCTTTTGATTTACGGGAGTTGTTGTTGAAATACCATTCGCCTTTATTGCTGGCAAAGAGGTCTACGGGTTGTGCATTGTTATTGCTAAACGGAATAATTGCTCCTGGTCCTGAATTACCATCATCTTTATATCCTTTTTCCCTGCGCAATTTCCTCAGCATTTTTTTTACCTGATCCTCTCTCTCTGCAGGCTGCATAAGGGCAAGGCGTTGTAAGCTGTCTTCTCTTTCAATAATACTTATGGCTTCGGCAATTTTGGTTAATGCAGCTTTTCTTTCCTGCAGTTGTGCAATGCGTTTATCCAAAATTGAATCGGAACCTGTTTGCAGGCTGTCGTACATGGCAGCTGCAAGCCTGTATTGTTTACGGCTGTAGGCTATATCACCCAGTTCCAGGTATGCCCTGTTCCTGTAATTGACATTATCAGTATTATACTTCAGGCTTTTGTTAAAAAAAACAATGGCCGCATTGGTATCCGGTTTTTGTAAAGAAAGCTGACCTGCTGAATAGTACACAATATCGCGGTAAGCCTCATATTTATCACGCCTGCCCATTTTTGAAAGATTGCTGATGCTTTTATCCAGTTCTTTAGGATTGGTGCTCTTCAACATCTTGGCGTCATTAAGCTGGGCATGAATATCCAGTAAAGGGTCAACCGTATGTTTTGAGGCCCTCGAATAATAGGTAGAAGCTTTTGCATAATTACCTCCCTGTTCATAAAGTTGGGCAAGTAAAAATTCCCATCGTGATTTATCCTGTTTGGTATCTGCTGTGCTCAATGCTTTTTCAAGATGTATCGCAGCACTGTCGTACAGGCCCTGTTTAAAGAACCAATATGCATTTACTTCATCCAGGTCGTTACGTAATCTTTTGGGAAGATTGGGATCAACCTGCAGGGTATTTATCAATCCACCTGATTCGGCAAACTCATCCTGCTCAATTAATGTACGGGCAAGCCATATAATGGCTTCGTTACGACTGGGAGGTAATGCGGTAAGCTTTTGTAAGATATTCCGCTTTTCCTTGTTGGCTATCGACATACTCTCGGTTCCTACAATACGGTCATCATCATCATTCTTTCTCTTGCGGGGAAACAGGTTATAGTTAATGAACTGGAAGGTCATTAAAGCGGAATCAAAATCTTTGCGGAAATAATAAGCTTTACCGATCAGCATATACATATTATCGATCCAGTCGTTCCGCAGATCATGCAGTAAAATACCGGCTGTGGAAGTGTAAATAACAGAATCGAGCTCTATTTTTTGTGATGAAGTACTTTCCAGTGAATAGGGGTAAAAGGAAAGCAGGTTTGCAAAATCATCTTTCTGCGAAAGCTTGGCACGATCAACCACTGTGTTAACCCTGTTATTGGCATTAAAATAATAATTATAGTGGGTTATATTATTTTGATAAACGTTACGGGGGACAGTAAATTTTTTCTCAGCGGTTCTCTCAGACCCGAGTTTCCTGTTCTCAAATTTTTCCGGCTTTTTTTCTTTTCCAAGCAGGTCAATCGTCCAGGTGGGTTGCGATAATACAGGATTTGAAAATCCAAATAATATCAAAAAAATCAGAGTCGGGTTTATAGTTCTCTTCAGCATGAATCAAAAGGTTGAATGACAGGGCTAAATATCGGTATTTTTTAGTAAATATTGCTGATAAAGGGAGCGATTTAATTACTTTAATGTTTTTTTGTGATGAAGATAAAGGCATGTGCTTATAAATACAGCTAATACAGCTATTTTAAATTGCTTTTTCAGCTGCATTTCTTAATTTTAACGTTCAACAAAAAAATATGGCTAAACTGGATGCCAACAGCACTTTAAAACGGTTAAGGAACAGGTACAGGCTGGTGGTTATGAATGA
>JBDSXS010000053.1:0-19180 GCA_039926045.1 Ferruginibacter sp. | reverse complement strand
TTTTGCACAAGGAAAAGGAGTTGCCAAATATAGTGATTAAAAACAAAAAAGCCGCATAGAAATGCAGCTTTTGTTAAGAATCTTTCGATTCTGTAACCCCCAAAGAAAACATCGTAAACCAAGCATACCGTTTCTGGCGGGGGTACGCCTATAACGTGGCTTAGGGTTGTATTATTTTGCTGATCGTATAATTATGATCGATTTTTAAAATTTGTACTTTTCAAACAACTTTGCCGTCGGGCCCTTTCATCTCAGAACTATTTTTTCAGGTGCAATACTTACAGGAACCAGGGTCCAATAAGCTGGTATCATACCGTATGCCTTATTGCTGTTGAATAATCTTGACAGGGTAATGCTAAAATATGATTCGAGTATTTTAAGCATCATGTTTTGTTTTAAAATATTCCCGTTTTGAAGAAAAGGAAGCTGGCGGCGATTACCGGCAGCTTCCACAGCAGTTTAGAATGGGTTTTTAATTACCCGCTGATTGTCGATCACAGTTCCGTTCATGATCAATTGGGCCACATACATTCCGGTAGCTAACCCCCTTAGACCATCTACCTGGATGTTGTTGTAACCTTTACTTATTGTTGTTTGTTTGGATAACAATGTTTGGCCCGTTGCATTGATAATACGAATTTGGGCAACCCCTGGTTCGGTGGCAGTAAACCTGACATTTAAATTTTCGATAAAGGGATTTGGAGAAACCTGCATCACCGTATTTGCTGCAGGGCTTAATCGTACGGCAAGTACTTTGCTGTAAGTAAATTTCCCGTCAATATCGAATTGTTTCAAGCGATAATATACGATTGACCGGCTTTGTAATTCTGATGAATTATCTTTAAACTGGTAGCTTTTGTTTGTTCCGTTAACAAACCCGTCCAGCACTATTCCTACATTGCTGTAAGTATTCATGTCAAAAGACCGCTCCACTTCAAAGTGGCTGTTATTCACTTCCTGGGTAGTTAACCATTTCAATAACACAGTCCTTTCATTAACAACAGCATCAAAAGAGAGGTATTTTACAGGTAATGTACCTTCTAAAACATTACAATTAAAGCTGGCACCGGGGGTATGATAAAATATTTGTAATGCCCCAACGGTAGGTAAATTTCCTCCGTTCACACAGTAACTGATATATCCAGCCGAGCTACAGTTACTATAATCAGGTAATGCAAAGGTTACGGTTAATTTCTGTCCGCTGTGATATACTGAGTCAATGATTGGGGCAACCTGAGGGCAACTTGCATAATATATTTTCAGCATAGCTTGACCATTGCAGCCGCCATTATTGCGCTTAAAATAGCTCGGACAGTTTGTAGAAGTTTGGGCAAAATTTGTAATGCATGTAAATAGCATCACAATAGTGAGTGTAAAAATTTTCATTTCTTTGTGGTTTGAGGTTTCAGAATTAGTTCTTCTGATAGGGTTTTGACGTAGGGCTTTCGCCCGGACCAAAATTGGAGGTTCTTTAGAGGAAGGTGGAGTTTAAGGTTTGAAAAAAAAAATAACCGAGGTAATCGCCATTTTTAATTTCGAATGCAAACATAATACGTTTTTCGGAAAACGCAAATTTATGCCACCGTAATTTTACTGCCTATGAAGTAAAATCACGTAAAATGATTAATTTCTTAAATATTATTTAAGAACTTTCGGTATAGCAATTGTCAATTATCAAACACTTTATAATAAAAAATAGATATTTTTTTTTATTCCCACTAAATGCTTGTTCAAAACGTAATAAAACAGCTTGTTTTATACTATATTTCATATGAAGTATAAGTGAAATTATACTAGTTCATATGCCTCTAAAAATAAATATTAACCGAGAATCAAATACCGGTTAATCCCGAATTCAGCATTGATCTTTTAAATAATGCCCCAAATCGGCATCAGCCCTTTTGGCATATTAAGGTTGATTATATCAAAACTTATCCAACAATTTTCATTATACCCCCAAGATATATTTAGGGTCTTCCCAAAAAAATAAACTGTACTCCAGGCTTAAAAAGATATTTAATTATCAATAATTAACAATATTAATAACTATACGAAATTTAATTATAATAATTACTTATAATCTTAACTAATTCAATTGTTTAAATTATTTTTTTTATTTTTTTTCAGTAAACGAAATAAAGATCATATTAGGGCTTTTAAATTCAGGATAAAGCTATATTTTACATTCTTAGTAATATCAGTTAAACAGTATAAAATCCTTTTAATAAACAAATTACATTATTTTAATATTCCTTTAAAAATTAGGATGATAAAATCCTCGCTTTATGACATTAATTCAGGTACGTTTCTAATTTTTTTAGTGCCGATTTTGCCAGGTAAATTGGTTCCCTTAAATTACAGAATGAAAATCATGAGCATAAAAAACACCCTACTCCTCTACCCCATACTATTTTTAGTCCTGATCATTTTAGCGCCATCCTGTCAGACCCCAAAAGAACTTGTGTACAGGGATTTTAAAAATGTAACTGTTGAAAAAATGGGCTTTGCCTCAACTACCCTAAAACTTGAGCTCATTTATTACAACCCCAATAATTTTGGTCTTCAGCTCAAATACACAGATCTGGACATTTTTATTGATAATAATTATTTGGGACATAGCTCGCAGGATTACCAGATCATTATCCCAAGGCTGGCAGAATTTACCCTTCCTATGCAAATTGAAGTTGATATGAAAAATTTGCTGAAGAATGCGCTTCCGACTTTTACAGGTAAAGAAGTAATGGTAAAAGTCACCGGTACGGTAAAGCTGGGGAAATCGAATGTATTTAAAACTTTCCCGGTTAACTATGAAGGATTACAAAAATTTTCTGCATTTTAAGTCAAATTTATTGACCCCGAAGCTCCTCTGCAGCCAATTTTCAGGCTTTTAAATAAATAAAAGGGAATTATTGCTTTGTAGGCGTGGCAGGAACAACCGGTTCTTTATGCAGCCTGCATTCCTTAGGTAGCCTTTTAAAGGCACTTTCTTCAGCTTCAATATCATCAGCATCAAAGCCAAGGTTAGCAATAGCAACCTTTATGTTTTCAAGGGTAGTTCTATCATTATACCAGGTAACTGTAGTGTTTTTTTGTTTGATATTCACTTTAACAGAAGACACACCATATTCCCTGGCAATAAAAAATTCCACCCTGTCCTTACACTTGTCGCATTGAACTGCCGGAGTTTTAATAACCGCTTTACCCGATACCTTTTGTTGCTGGGCAAAACTTACCGAAACAACAGAAAAAAAGGCCAGTAAACTGAGTGAAACTGCTTTCATATAGATAGACTTTGGATAAAGTTATTAAATCCCTTTCCAATTTGCAGGATCTGCCCGCCAATTTAACAAGGTATTTTGCTCTTCGGCAGCAATGATCCCTTTTTCGAGAGCCAGGGTTATCAGTGTTTGATAGTTTGTAAGCGATTCATAAGGAATACCAGCCATTTTAAAGGCATTTTCTGCGATCTCAAAGCCATAGGTAAAGATGGACACCATCCCGATCACATCAGCCCCTGCATCCTTCAACACATCACAAACCTGTAAACTGCTCTTCCCTGTTGAGATCAGGTCTTCAATAACCAATACCTTCTGCCCTTTTTCCAATGCTCCTTCAATCTGGTTGCCCATACCATGTTCTTTTGGCTTTGGACGAACGTAGATATAGGGCAACTTAAGTTGGTCAGCTGCCATAGCGCCCCAGGCAATACCCGCAGTTGCAACGCCTGCAAGTATATCAGCCTCCGGGTACTTTTCAAAAATAACACTGCACATCTCGCTTTTAATAAAATCCCTGATATATGGAAAGGACAAAACCTTACGGTTATCACAGTAGATCGGGCTCTTCCAGCCACTTGCCCAGGTAAAGGGTTCTTGTGGGCTCAATTTAATTGCATTAATTTGTAAGAGCTTTTCAGCTACGGCTTTTTCGTTAGTCATGCTGCAAATTTAGGGAATAGCTATTAGCCATTAGTTATTGGCTGTTAGGAAAACAATAAATACTTAAATCTGCAGTTAGGCGCTAAAAGCTAATTGCTAAAAGCTAAAAGCTACTGTATGTACATTAAAATTTACTTTGCCGATAAACCTGTTATTCTTTGCAATGAAATTGACAAAGAACTAAATGAGATACTGCACCATCCCGATGCGGTCTTTGTAGATGAGATATCGCTAAGGGCGATGAAATCCATGTTACACGAAATAAAAAAGGATGAATTTCATGCAGGCGTAATATGGAATACCGACCTTGACAAATTAAAAGAAATTTTCTTCAAGAATTTTATAATAATTGAAGCCGCCGGTGGCATTGTACAGAATGACAAAAAAGAAATACTCTTTATTCGTCGGCTGGGAAAATGGGATCTGCCAAAAGGCAAGATCGAAACAGGAGAAAAGGAAGAAGTTTCTGCAGTACGTGAAGTGACAGAAGAAACGGGTGTTAAAGATCTTCATTTAAAAAAGAAAGTAGGCGAAACCTACCATGTGTACAATGAATTTGGAAAACATTTTTTAAAAATATCTCATTGGTATCATATGATCTGTTCATCAGAACAGCAATTAATACCCCAAACAGAAGAGGATATCACCGAAATTAAATGGGTAAAGACAATGGACATTAAAGAACCTTTGAAAAATACCTACCCATCTATAAAAAATATACTTAGCACTTTTTTTGATACACCATGAAAGTTATCTGTTATTTGTTATTGGGTTTGACTGCAACCACTCAACGATTAACTATTAACCATTAACGATTAACGATTAACCCCTAACTCACCTGCTTCTTCAAAATAGCCACAGTAAGCCTGCTTACACAAACCAGTTTCTGCTTTTCATCATGAATTTTTATGTCCCATACATGCGTGGATGCACCAATATGCAATGGCGTGCAGGTTGCCGTTACATAACCGCTCCTGGCGCTGCGTACATGATTGGCATTGATCTCCAGTCCTACACAAATAAATTTATCCGCATCCATCACAAAGTGAGAAGCAAGACTGCCGACAGTTTCGGCCAAAGCACAACTGGCTCCTCCGTGCAACAGGCCATAAGGCTGTATGGTCCTGTTATCTACAGGCATACGCATCACCAGGTAATCATCGCCAAGTTCTACCCATTCCATGCCTAAAAATTCGCCCATGGTTTTAGGCCCGAGTGGACTTAGATCGGGTAATGACAATGATTTATTAAACCAGATAGACATAGATAAAGCCTCACCCCAACCCCTCTCCAAAGGAGAGGGAACTGGAAGTAAGGAAATTATTTTTTAGTGATTGATTTTTTTACAACATCAGGTAAAAATTGGGAAACATCTCCTCCATGTCTTAACACATCTCTTACTAATGTTGAAGCAACTGAAGTAAACTGAGGGAGACAAGTTAGAAAAATGGTCTCTATCCTTTCATCGATGCTGCGGTTCATATCTGCAATGGCTTTTTCGTATTCAAAATCATTTACGTACCTGATGCCACGCAGTATAAAATTTGCTTTTGCTTTTTTGCAACATTCAACAGTTAACCCGTCATAAGCAAGCACTTGTACTTTGGGATTGTTCTTATAAATCTCTCTAAGCCATTTGAGACGCTGTTTTTCACTGAACATGGGTTTTTTATTCGCATTGCGCCCAATACCAATTACTAATTTGTCAAACAAAGGAAGAGCCCGGTCTATAATATCTGTATGGCCCAATGTAACCGGATCAAATGTGCCGGGAAATAAACAGATTCTATTCATGATAAAAGCCTCACCCCAACCCCTCTCCCGAGTAGAGGGAACTGGAAGACATATGTGAAGATTATGTTTTGAAATTTAAAAATATTATGGTCATTTAGTTCGATACAAAAATTCCATCTTCGCTTCAATCTCAAACATTTCCTCCCCCTTTGGGGGAGTTAGAGGGGGCTAACAGGTATAAAACAGCCATTCTTACTGCCACGCCATTTTCAACCTGCTGCAAAATAATAGACTGCTTGCTGTCTGCCACATCGCTGTCAATCTCCACACCACGGTTAATAGGCCCCGGATGCATAATTACAATTTCTTTTTTTAACCCATCCAGTAATTTTTTACTCACCCCATAAGCCAGGTTATATTCACGTAAAGATGAAAACAGTACCTGGTTCTGTCTTTCCAGTTGAATACGCAGCACATTGGCTACGTCGCACCATTCCAATGCTTTCTTAAGATTATATTCAACCTGCACATTCAGGGCTTCTTTGATATGCTTTGGAATAAGTGTAGGCGGGCCTGCAACCATTACCTCTGCTCCCATTTTATTCAACAAATAAATGTTACTGAGTGCCACCCTCGAATGCATAATGTCTCCAACCAACACCACTTTCTTTCCTTCCAATGTTCCTAATCTTTCCTGTATGGATAATGCATCCAGCAATGCCTGCGTAGGATGTTCATTGATACCATCACCGGCATTGATAATAGCAGCAGGAATATGTTTGGCCAAAAAATGCGGTGCACCGCTGGCACTATGACGCATCACCACCATATCCACTTTCATGCTTAAAATATTATTTACAGTATCCAGCAGTGTTTCTCCTTTTGATACAGAGGAAGCGGCAGAAGAAAAATTGATCGTATCGGCACCCAGGCGCTTTTCAGCCAGTTCAAAAGATATCCTGGTGCGGGTTGAATTTTCATAGAACAGGTTCACAATGGTAACATCACGCAAGGATGGTACTTTCTTTACAGAACGCTGTAATACTTCTTTAAACTGGGTGGCGGTTGATAAAATAAGGGAAATGTCTGTTGCTGTGAGGTCTTTAATGCCCAATAGATGTTTGGTAGATAGTTGCATTAAGGAGCAAAGCTAAGGGAAAAAGATAATAAGAAAAAATAAGCTGTTAGCTGTTAGCAGGAAGCCGTGGGCTAATAGCTAATGACTAACAGCTAGTAGCTCTAATACAGCACCACCGCCTCCTTATCCCACTCCACTTTTACTTTCTGAGATATGACCGAATCAATGGCTTTGCCACAATAATCAGGCTGAATGGGTAATTCACGGTTGAACCTCCGGTCAACCAGTACACACAATTCCACTTTTTGAGGTCTGCCGAAATCCTGTATGGCATCCAATGCGGCACGAATGGTTCTTCCCGTGTACAACACATCATCAATCAATACCACTTTTTTATTTTCAATTGAAAAAGGAATATCAGTTGTGTTAGCTACATGCAGTTCATCCCGTACATCATCACGATAAAAAGTAATATCCAAAACACCGTATTTGATCTTTTCAGCAGGAGCAAGTTGCTTGATGCAATCCACCAATTTTGCAGCTACCTGCACACCACGTGGCTGAATACCGATAAACACCACATCATCCAGGGTCATGTTATTTTCCAGGAGCTGGTGTGCCAGTCTTAATATAGTAAGATGTAATTGCTGCTTATCTAAGATCGTTTTCAATGTAAATATTTGTACAGCGAATTTAGTAGTTAATTGTTATCTGTTAATAGTTAATTGCAGGATCTTACACTCAGCTTACTCATTACAAATAACCAATAACAGATAACTTTTTACGGTATTGAGTTTATTTTCCACCTTTTAAATGCTGTTGCAACAATTCAAGATCTTCCCATTTAGCTTCTGAAGCCAGTTTGGCCTGCTTTGGCCAGGATCCGGGGTTATGTATGCTGAATTTATTACCCCCCGCATCCAGGATCTCTTTTAAATTTTTGATCGTGGCCTTTGAAAGTTGCTTATAACTGTGAATTTTATTTTTATACAATAAAGCTTCTATCTTTTTACCTATACCTTCAACCTTTGTAAGATCATCTTTTACAACAACCGGTTTTGACTTTACAGCTGTTTTTGTTTTAGCAGGCTTTGGTTTTTGGTCCGTTTCTTTTTCTAAAATTCCAGGTACATTGATAATACAATTTTCAACAGGGTATCCCGACATTTCCGAAATTACTTTCTCTCCATCATCATTCACCCATCTGCCATTGCTGAGGAGGTAACGATATTGATACGCTTTTCCTGCAGCTAATTCCACTTCAGTCGACATTGAGCCATCAGCCTGCTTTTTCAGGTAAAAACCTTCTTCCAGGTTCCAGTTATTAAATTCTCCCAGTAAAACACACTCGCTGGCACCAATAATATTGGCTGCTGGCAATGTGAATGTAATTTTTGTCATCATTTTTTTATACTTATTAACTTGTTAACTTTTCAACTTCCCGTTCTATTTCTCCTGCAAAAAAGGATAACGGTAATCCGTTGCAGAGTTAAATGTTTCTTTGATCGTTCTGGCACTTAACCAACGGTATAAATTTAAAATCGATCCGGCTTTATCGTTAGTTCCGCTGCCTCTTGCACCGCCAAATGGCTGTTGTCCCACAACTGCGCCGGTTGGCTTATCATTGATGTAAAAATTTCCGGCACTGTTGCGTAATTTATCTGTTGCCAGTTCAACTGCAAACCGGTCCTGTGCTATTACAGCACCGGTTAATGCATAAGGTGAAGTTTCATCAACGAGTTTCAGGGTTGATTCATATTTATTTTCATCATAAATATATACTGTGAGTACCGGCCCAAATAATTCTTCGCACATGGTCACATAGTTTGGATCTGAAGCCTCAATGATCGTAGGCTCAATAAAATAGCCTTCTGTTTTATCGCACTTACCTCCTACCCATATCTTAGCGCCGCTATCTCTTTTCCTGGAGTTTTTAATATACCCTTCAAGCTTATCAAAACTCTTTTCGTCGATCACTGCATTTACAAAATTGGTAAAGTCTTCCACCGTTCCCATCTTCATCGTCTTCACCTGTTCTACTAATTTCTTTTTAACTTCTGCAGCTATATTTGATGGAATGTATGCTCTTGAAGCAGCAGAACATTTTTGTCCCTGGTATTCAAATGCACCTCTTGCCAATGCGGCTACAACAACATCCGGGTCAGCACTCTTGTGTGCGATCACAAAATCCTTACCGCCGGTCTCACCAACAATACGTGGATAAGAACGGTACATGCTCATGTTCTTACCAATGGTTTCCCACATCTTATTGAACACGCCGGTACTACCTGTAAAATGTATACCTGCAAAATCGCGGTGATTAAAAACTATTTCCCCAATGGTTGGGCCATCAATAAAAAGCAGGTTGATAACTCCATCGGGCAAACCTGCTTCCTTTAAGATGCGCATGAACATTTGTGCACTGTATACCTGTGTGTTGGCACATTTCCAGATCACCACATTACCACACATGGCAGCAGATGTAGGCAGGTTACCACCAATGGCTGTAAAGTTGAATGGCGTTAGTGCAAAAACAAAACCTTCCAGCGGACGGTACTCCATACGGTTGTTCATGTTGGGACCGCTGATGGGTTGCTGGCGGTAAATATCACTTAAGAAATGAACATTGAATCGTAAGAAATCGATCAGCTCACAAGCAGCATCTATCTCTGCCTGGAAACAGTTCTTACTTTGTCCCAGCATGGTAGTTCCATTAATATATGGGCGGTATTTTCCTGCTAAAAGATCGGCTGCTTTCAGGAATATATTGGCCCTGTTTTCCCAACTCATGTTGGCCCACTTATCTTTTACTTTTAATGCTGCATTAATGGCTTTGGTTACATGCTTTGCTTCACCCACATGAAACTGGCCAAGCAAGTGTTTGCGCTCATGCGGTGGACGAAGCTCAACAGTTTTTCCTGTTCTTACTTCTTCTCCCCCGATATACATCGGTACATCAACTTTTGTGCTTTTCAGTTCTTTTAAAGCAGCTTTAAGTGCAAGTTTTTCTTTTGAACCGGGAGTATAGCTCAATACAGGTTCATTTACAGGCATTGGGTAATAAAAGTCTCCGTATTGCATGATGTTGATTTTATAATTTAAAATTAAGGTGCAAAGTTAGCTTTAATAATATTGGATGTAAATTTTACCACAGATTTTCACAGATAAAATTTTCACAGATTACACAAATCAAATCCGTGTGGATCTGTGACACAATCTGTATAATCTGTGGTTAATCCGTTTCCTTCTCACTCATCAAATAAGCTTTAATAAAACCACCCAGTTCTCCATCCATTACCGGACCTACATTACCCACTTCATAATCCGTTCGATGGTCCTTGATCATTTTATACGGATGAAAAACATAACTACGTATCTGGCTGCCCCATTCTATCTTTTTCTTTTTACTGTTGCTGGCATCTTTTAAAGCATTGCGCTTTTGTAATTCAATTTCATACAAACGGCTTTTCAGCATTTGCATGGCCAGTTCCCGGTTACCAAGTTGGCTCCTGTCCTGCTGGCAAACCACTACAATACCTGTTGGAATATGTGTCAACTGCACTTTGGTTTCTACCTTATTTACATTTTGTCCGCCTGCACCACCACTGCGTGATGTTTCCATTTTTACATCGGCCGGGTTTATGTCGATCTTAATCGTATCATCAACCAATGGATACACATTTACCGATGCAAAGGAAGTGTGCCTGCGTGCATTACTATCAAATGGTGAGATACGTACCAGGCGATGGACTCCGTTCTCGGACTTTAAAAAACCGTACGCAAAATCCCCTTCAAACTCATAGGTAGCGGTTTTAATACCGGCACCATCACCCCACTGCCAGTCAATCTCCGATACTTTCCAGCCCTGCTTTTCAGCATACATTCGGTACATACGTGCTATCATTTCGGCCCAATCCTGGCTTTCGGTACCGCCGGCGCCACTGTTTATCTGTAATACAGCCGGCAGGTGATCTTCGGGTTCGTTGAGTGTGCTTTTAAATTCAGCTTCTTCAATTTTTTCAATAGCCAGGTCGAAGGCCTCTTTAACTTCTTCTTCGCTGGTCTCCCCTGCTTTCCAGAATTCAAACAATATGGCAAAATCCTCCACGGCAGTTTCAACTGTGTGGTACAGATCTATCCAGTATTCATTTACTTTTATTTCTTTCAGAATAGCGGTAGCACGGGCATTATCGTCCCAAAAACCCGGTGAAAGTGAAAGTTGTTTATCGCTTGCTGTTTTAGCTTCCCTGTTTGCAACGTCAAAGAAACCTCCCCAAAACCAGCACACGGTCCCTCATAGATTTAAGATGTTCTATTGTCATGGCGCAAAGGTAACTGATTATAAAACAATCAACAAGCCTGCCCCGATGTTGAATCATGACATCACAACCATTAGAGTAAAAATTACGTTTATCATATGAATGATCGGGAACTACATAAATTAAACAAATAAAACAAGCATCAAAAACACATTTAATATTGTCAACTGTTATTAAAATGATGCCAAAAATTTGTTTTAACTTTAAAATCCCGGTTAATTTTTCCTGGTCTGTATAAACAAATATGCCCTGCTACCGTTACATATCGTTTTTAATAATTACAGCTTCATTGGTATGTGCAGTAAATTTTTCTGCCTGGGCTCAATGCCCACCCAACATTGATTTTGAAAGCGGGAGTTTTAATGGCTGGACCTGTCATACGGGTTCTGTTGAATCGGTAAATGGCGTTAACCAGATCAACTTCAATTATTCCGGGGCGCCCGTTTTCAACCGTCATACTATCTACGCTGCAAATCCCGGTGCCGGTTTTGATGAATATGGTGGCTTTCCAAAAAACTGTCCTAACGGCAGTGGTTATTCCATCAAATTGGGCAATAATTCAGCAGGCCGTGAGGCCGAAGGTGTCTCTTACGATTTTACTGTGCCCGCAAATGCCAATACCTATAATCTCATTTACAATTATGCCGTGGTTTTCCAGGATCCTGGCCACCAGGAATCAGAACAGCCCAGGCTGGATCTGATCGTACGGAATTTAACCGATGGTTATCCTATAATGTGTTCTTCATTTTCTTTCTTTGCCAACGGATCACCCTTGCCGGGTTTTCAACTTTCGCCCAACCCCGGTGGCAATACACCGGTATGGTATAAAAGCTGGACGGCGGTTTCCATCAACCTGGATAATATGGCCGGAAAGGACATCAGGTTGTTCTTTAAAACTGCCGATTGCACTTTCAGGATACATTTTGGTTATGCTTATATTGATGTGAACAGTGAATGCAGCGACAGGTTTGAAGGCGCCGATTTTTGCCCCGATGATAACCAGGTTATAGTGAATGCGCCTTATGGCTACCAGAGATACACCTGGTACAACAGTACCTTTACACAGGTTTTGGGCAACTCACAAAGATTGGTATTGGCCCCACCACCGGTTGCCGGCACCATGGTTGCAGTTGTTGTAGAACCTTACAGCGGCTATGGTTGCCATGATACTTTGTATTGTTACCTGAATGATACCTTAAGTTACTTTGCCAATGCGGGGCCGAATAAGAACTCATGTAATAACAGTCTCGTACAAATTGGCGTACCGCCCAAGCCTGGCTGGGTTTACCAGTGGAGTCCCGATACGGGTTTAAGTGACGCTACTGTGTCAAACCCTTTTGCAAATCCTGATGTTACTACAGAATATGTATTAACAGTACGTCATAATGGTGGTGGTTGTTTAACAACTGATACAGTTACTGTAAATGCCGCCAGGTTGTACGACAGCCTGCAGGTATTGGGTAAGGCCAACTGGTGTATCGGCAGTGGCGACAGTACTGTTTTACAGGTATTTCCGTGTGACAGCGTACAATGGTATAAAGATGGCATTGCTATACCCGGTGCCAGCCAAATGCGCTACCGGGCAACACAAACAGGTTCATATGCTGCCCAGTTGTTTAGTTTTTTAGGTTGCACTTTAATGACGAGGACTATTGATGTAAATATTTCTTCAATACCAGTCCCGGGCTTTACGGTAAATAAACCAACCCAGTGCATGGTCAATAATAAATTTATTTTTACCAATACCAGTACTAATGCGGTTGGGGCCATGCAATACAAATGGATAATGGGTGATGGATTCACAGCCACCTCACGTGACCTTACATACAGTTTCAAAAAATCCGGGACTTATGTAGTGGTGATGATCGTTCGCAGCAACAGTGCATGTGCCGACAGCACCAGCATGACCATACAGGTATATCCCAATGTTTTTGCTGCTTTTGATGTTGGTCCTGTTTGTATCAATGACCCGGTGCTTGCGGTAAACAATACTGTTGACCCCGGCACATCCACGGTGTTTTATTTATGGGATTTCGGCAACGGCCAAACATCCACGTTACGTAACCCGCCTGTGCAGGTTTATCCCAATCCGGGCAATTATGTGATAAGTTTATCTGTAAGTTCTACCCAATGTCCTTTTCCTTTAAACATTCAAAAGCGTTTCGTAAGGGTTGATAAGCCTACGCCAGGTATCAATAACCCGGTAGCTTATGCAGTAGCCAATTTACCACTCACACTAGAAGCCAGGCCAATTGGAGCAAGTGCTTTATGGACCCCGGCTTCAAGCCTTGATAATCCTGCTACCTACACACCTGTTTTTGTTGGCAACGTGGAAAGGGCATATACCATCGAACTAAAAACAACCTCAGGATGTATTACTGTAGATACACAGGTTGTAAAAATTAATAAGAACATTGTTATTTATGTACCTAATGCTTTTACACCCAATAACGATGCATTGAATGATTACTTAAAACCTTTTATGATCGGCATAAAAGAGTTGAGGTACTTTAAGATCTTCAACCGCTGGGGCGAACTTGTTTACGAAACCAAGGACCCTAAAAAAGGCTGGGATGGTAAATTTAAAGGTGTGCCTGTTCAGGCGCATACACTGGTTTGGATGCTGGAAGGAATTGGGGTTGATAATAAAACTTATAATGCAAAGGGAAGTACCGTGTTAATCCGTTAATGGGTTAATCCGTTAATCCGTATGGAGTATGCTTTTGTAAAAGATCTTAGTTTTAGCAGGCTGTTCACCAATTAACAAATTAACGGATTAACGGATTAACGACTCCTGACTCATAACTATTAACTCCTAACTCCATGCCCCGCTACTTCATCATCAACAAGCCATTCGATATGGTATCGCAGTTTGTAAGCACGCACGATGTAAAATTGCTGGGTGATCTTGATTTTGACTTTCCGCCAGGTACACATGCGGTTGGCAGGCTGGATAACCACTCGGAAGGTTTACTCATTTTAACCACCAATAAAAAAGTGACAAGGCTTTTATTTTTGAGCGAAGTCCCTCATAAAAGAACTTACCTGGTGCAGGTGAATAATATAGTATCTCCTGAAAATCTAAAAAGATTACAAACCGGAGTTGACATAAGGATCAAGAATGGCGTAAACTATACCACTACACCCTGCCTGGTTCAAATCATAACCGAGCCCGAAAAATTGTATGATCTTGGCGAACGCCTTACAGCCTATGAGCCATTTACCTGGCTACTGATCACCATTACCGAAGGCAAATTTCACCAGGTGAGAAAAATGATCGCTGCCATCAGGCATAAATGCAAAAGGCTGATTCGCATCAGTATTGAATACCTGGAGCTGGAAGGATTAAAAGCAGGCGGGGTAAGGGAATTGGATGAAGCAGTTCTTTTTGAGAAGTTGAAGATTGGATAAGGGACGTCAGGTGACCATGCTTTACTATGAGACAAACGCCAACTTACTAACATTTTACAGCTTATTAACGTAGTAATCTGTTTCAATTGACACTAAAACCTTAAGTTTGCTTCAAACACACCCTGATGGAATTAAAGTATGTAAAGAACATACAGTTTACCAGACTGATAAAATGTGATGGCCAGCTAAAGGAATTCAACTTTAGAAAACCAAACGGCAAGCCGGAAGGATTATTTACTGTAGATGTGATCGATGCCAAAGGCAACCGCATCATTTTCAATATGGAAATGATAGACAGCACCTGGAAGATCACTACAGACCAATTACCTGCCTGGGTTTTGGAAAGTGAAATGGCATTTCATGAGATCATCGAAGAAGAATTCAAATCGGTATAAAACTGTACGATGTTAAAAAGAAAAAGCTTTTGTTCTTTGCAGAACAAAAGCTTTTTTTATACCAACTTATTTTTATTAAAATTCAGCAGTAACAGTAATGAGTGGTTCTTTAGACACTTTACCTGCACCAATGGCTGGTCCATTAACGCCATAGTCTTCCAGTTTTATACTGAAGTTGGATTCAGTTTTAATGGAAGTACCATTTACCGTAACAGTACCCGTGGTCTCAACCGGTTTGGTAACACCATGTATGGTAAGATCACCCTTAACAGTAACTTTATATACACCATCCTTGTTGAACTTAACGTCTTTTAAGTTAGTGATCGTTCCGGCAAAATTTGCTGTAGGAAATTTCTCACTGTCCATCCATCCTGGAGCATTAAAATGCTCCTGTATCTTCGGGTTTGAAAAAGTAAAACTTTTTACGGTTGACTCAAAAGCCAGTTTACCGGTCTTTGTATCAAGTGCTGCAATAACTGTTTTATTATCGGCCTTTGGTAATTTATCCAGGCTGGTCGTAGCATCAAAGCTAACAATAGCCGATGTGGTCGTTTTCTTTTGTGCAAACAGCAAACCTGTTGCCAGTACTAATACCCATGAAAGGATAGTTTTTTTCATTTGATTGATTTTTATTTTTAGGTTTAAAATTATTTGTTAACGGCGCAGCGTTTAAAAGTGATGTATTCTGTTTCCAGGATACTGCTGAATGCCCCATTGCTGCAACTGCCTTTTATAGATACCTTATCCCCCGGTTTCAATTGCTTTGCTTCATTCAGGTGCTGTTGCTGAAATGCAAAAATGATGTAAGCTGATGAACTGTCGATCATTTTTATATTAGCGGTAGTATCCGCTGCTTCAATGGCCGATACGGTCCCGTTTACCACAATGATCTTTTCTGAATACTTTTTATTGGCAGCTGCCATGTCCTTTTTGAATTCTTTTATAAATTCAATGGCATTAACAGTGTAATCCACTTTAACATCAGCCGTATCTTCGTATTTCAGGTTAAAGAGCCACCATATTACCGCGCCACCGGCCAGTAGCAATACAAATATGGCTATTAACCATTTTTTATATGGTTTGTTTATTTTTGTTGTAAGCATTTGTAATACTGCCTGTGCCTTTGAATGAATTACAAATATATAGTGTTTGAACATTGAAACCACGGGATTGTTATTTTTACCCGTATAAAGCTGTTAATTTTATGCAAAGCCTTAGCTTTATTGGCAGGTATTTTGCATATAATGAACTTTCAGGTAGCTTTTAATGTTATTGTAAAACAGAGATCATTTAAAAACGGAACCAGTTCAGCATAAAATAAAAAAATTGAAATTAACTTTACACGCAGCTTCAGTAAAAATGCTCAGGTCGGTATTGCTGTTATTGGGGATTTTTTTTCCCTTGCTGATCAGTGCAAGAATTTTCCAGCAAAATGATACTGTTCCCGTATTTACTTCCACCCGCCTTGAAGCCCTTGCTTACATAGATAAAATACCTGCACTTGAACCAAGCCCCCACTGGCCCAATATAAAACCGCGTTTATTCCTCAAGAACATCCGGTCAAATATTGATCAGCCCATAAGCATTTACCCGGGCAATGGCACTAATTTTTGCGGTTATGGTGCACTCACCTATTTATTCTTAAAAGATGATCCTTTAGGTTATGCAAAACTATTGGTTCAATTATACCTGGATGGAAAAGCAACCGCAGGAAAGGTTGTCTTTTTACCTTCCGATGCTGTAAAAAATGCTGCAGGCATGCTTAAATTCAAAGGCATACTGGATATACACCCGGCCGAACAGATGTGGTTCTTAACCCTTGCCGGCCATTACAAAGGCTACCTGAATATTTTTAACCGCAAATATGATCCGGGTGACGAAGACCGTTTTTGGGCATCCTGCAATTATGCAAAATTCAACCGTATGGTAAGGCAACTGCTGCATTATAAAGCCCAGGCCCGAGGTACCGACCTAATACGCCCTAAAATGGATGACCTGTACGGGTATATTGAAGAAAGGATTAAAACAGGTACCGTTGTTTTGTTCATAAATAACCGAATCGTACATAAAAAAGACCATGTAAAGATCAAGCTGGCTGTTCCTACACATTTTATTGTGGCAGAAAAGATCATCAAAACAGATGTGGGTATCACACTGGTCTATTGGGATTATGGCGGCAAAACACTAATGCAGCTATCTCCTGGATTTTTTAAGCAGATAATATATGGAATCACTTATTGTACTAAAATAGAACCTGATGTCAATTAAATTGACCCAGCTCATATTATCCATTGCGATAGTTGGAAGTATTTTTTCCTGCTCACCAAAAAATATTTCCACAACCTATTATTACCAGAATGAAAAGGTACTGGACAATATAGAAGAATCTTATAAAAAACTTTCTAAACATCATCCTTTTAGGATTGGTTTTACTTCCAGGGATTTTCAAACCATAACCCTTGAATTGATCACTGATACACTCAGCTATGTTTATGAGTTTGCAGTAAATGAACCACGACTGGCAGATACACTGACTAAGTTTCACCTGGATGCGGCAAAGGTTATTGGAATGATCCAGCAGATGCAGTCTATCCGCTGTACCTGGATAAAGGATTTTTATTACTATGTGGATGAAAAAAAAGATTCCATGATCTTTATGTCGATAAAACCGGTTGCTTTAAAAAGACCATTTGCCTACGCCAAATACTATGTACTTACTTATTTTCCACAACCGCAATATTTTGATAGCGAAGGGCAATTATTAGATAAAAAAAGGCTCCAAACACTCCGCAAAATAAATGGGGAGATCTTTAGAAGAATAAACAATAAGGTCTGCTATACCATTTCAGGTAATTTCAGGTGATACCTTTTATCACGCAGCGTTAAGGATACAAAAGGAGGAATGATTAAAAAACGGAGACTGAAACATTAATTGATCTTAAAGAACAGCATCTTTATTGCAAACAGGATGATGAGTGCGCTCATCACGTATCTTACCCGTTGCTGGTATTTTTCATTTTTAAAGAGGGTGTCTGTTGCAAACCCGGCGAAGAAAATAATACTACAATTGGTTGTGAGACTTCCCAGCATTTGTAATCCTCCCAATAACAGGTTCTGCATGGCAATACTTCCTTTTTCGGGATGTATGAATTGAGGAAGCAATGAAAAATATAAAAATAATGATCCCGGGTTTAGCAGGTTCCCTATAAACCCTCTTATATAAAAATAACTTAGCGGCTTAATATCCTTTTCTTCCCCAGGTTCCTTCCACTGAATTGTTTTTAAATTACGAATGGCTAAGTAGACCAGGTAGGCAATACCGCAATATCTCAGCACATCAAGGGCAAAAGGGGTTGCAACCAGCAAAGCTGTTACCCCCAGGATCAGCGCAGTGATATGGATAACAAATGAACTCACCACACCCGCAGCGGTTGCCCAACCGGCTTTACGTCCATATTCAAATGTGTAGGTAAGAAAAAGCATCATATTAGGACCGGGTGTGAGGGCAAAAACCACCACCAGGGCCATATAAGAAAACAGTTCGTTAAAAGACATTTTGCTGACTTTTAGCAGTTAGTATGAAAAGAAAATTTCGGTAGCCCCATACCCATATAAATTACTGTACTGGTTCACGAATGACTTCACTTCTTTTTTTGCTTTTAATATTTCGTGGATCTCATCCCTCAGTTTACCAACACCTACACCATGAATAATGGTTAAGGAAGGTTGATAATGTGCCACAGCAAGTTCATAATATTTTTCAAATGCTTTTAACTGCATACTTAATATTTCAAAATTTGTCAGGTGTTTCCAGCTATCCGTCAGCTTTTCAATATGCAGGTCAACCACCGATCGTGCCGGCTCCAGGTTCTGTTTTATCCTGCCGGCATCATAAATTCTGAAGCCCGCATTACCCAACCTGCCCAGGTCAACTTTATCTTCTTCCACCCGGTCCGGGTAATTATCCAGCAGGAGATAAGAAAAACCCGGCTCATTTTTTAGTTGTATCTCCTCTATCTTTTTAAATAATTGTTTTGCCTTTATCTTTAAAGATGTTTCATAATACGGGGCTTTCATTTTATCAGGCTCTTTCAAAGCAAATTCAAAATCAAAGCGGGGGCTGTCACTCAGGTCTTCAAATTTTACGTTGTGGAGGTAAAAATCAGTTAATGGCTCTATGGTATTCTTTAACTGGAAATCACTCACCCCCCCGATCATTAAATTGTAGGTAAAGGTATAAGCCGTTTCATTTTGATTGACGAGGTATAGTTTGAACTTCTCCACAATATCATCATCAAAGATATC
>JBDSXS010000052.1:0-4132 GCA_039926045.1 Ferruginibacter sp. | reverse complement strand
ATCTAATTGAGAGGTACCTGTGAAAGTACACAGGTACTTTTTTAAATATTTGCAATCAAACTTTAAATAACCTCCACTTAAAACTCTAAAAATTTTAAATCATGCCGCACAACAAAAGAACCTTTTTAACTTTAATTGATGTTTTGGTAAGCGCCGGAGCTGCAGTAATCATATTTGCTGCCTGGGCAAAACTTACGCACCAGTCATATGCCGATATGATGTTAACCATTGGTATGTGGACTGAAACTGCGATCTTTCTTGTGTATGCGGGCATTGAGTGGGTTAAGCCAAAGCACCACCCGGAAGATGAGCAAACAGATGATATCGTAGTAGAAAATCCTTCATTGGTATCAATGGATAAGATGCTGCAGGAAGCCGATATTACACCAGCAAACCTTAAAAGATTAGGAGATGGATTTAATAAACTGCAAAGCACTGTAGGTAATATGCACGAGATCGGTGATGTTGTAAAGAACACAGGTGATTTCAGCAATAAGACCAAAGAAGCTACAGTAGCTTTAGGTAATATGTCAACCGCATTTGCAAGCAGCGCTGCTACCATGAGTAGCTTCAGCAATGCAGCAGACAGTGCCAAAGGCTTTCATGAGCAGGTACAGGTATTAACAAAGAACCTGGGTTCATTAAATACTATTTACGAATTGGAATTAAAAGAGAGTAATAATCATTTGAAGTCTTTAAATACTTTCTATGGTAAATTAGCCGAAGCCAGCCAAACCATGATGGGTACTGTAGAAGATGCCGGAAAAGCAAAAGAGCAGATCAGTATTTTAGCCAATAACCTGGGTAAATTAAACTCAGTTTATGGTAACATGCTGAGTGCTATGCAGGGTGGACGTTAATACAGCAATGTATTAATACCGGGGTTTTGTATATAAGCCCCAACGATCAAAGAAAACCAATTAAAACTAAACAATCGTAAATCTTAATTATTATGGCTTTACCTAGAGAGCCCCGGCAAAAGATGATCAACATTATGTATTTGGTGTTGACAGCTATCTTGGCACTGAACGTATCTGCTGAGATATTAGAAGCCTTTAAAACGGTGGATAAAAGTCTTCAAAATTCAAGTTCTAATTTGTCCAATGCCAATAACAGCTTGTACGAATCACTTACTTCAAAGCTTAAGGATGAAAAATATAAGCTACAGGCTGAGATCTGGCAGCCTAAAGCTGAACAAGCTAAAAAACTTTCGTCTGATATGATGACTTATATTGATGGTCTGAAAGATAATCTGAAAAAAAATGCAGACCTGGTTAAAAAAGATGATGGAACAGAAAGTTTTAAGGAAGATAACCTGGAAGCCTCTACCCGCCTGTTTGAAGTTAACAAAAAAGGGGACGAGTTAAAAGCAAAACTGGATGAGTATAAAGTTAAAATGCTGGCAATTGACTCATCTTTTGCGCAAAAATTTGGAACAAACTTCCCCGTAAATACCGACCCTATTCAAACCAAGGAAGGTAAAAAAGATTTCACCTTAGGTTATTTTCATATGACACCTACCGTGGCTGCTCTTACCATGCTTAGTAAATTTCAGAATAACGTAAAAAATGCAGAGAATTTAATTGTTAGTTATTGCCATAGTAAGATTGGATCTGTAGAATATGTATACAATCAATTTCAGCCTATCATTGGTACCAGTTCAACCTACCTGATGCCAGGTGAAGATCTCGAAGTTACAGCTGGTATCGGCTCATTCAGCAGTGCAGCGGCACCTGTCATCACAATTAACGGTCAATCACAGGCTGCAGATGCTAATGGAGTTGCGATCAAGAAGTTCAAAGTGAACGGATCCGGAACTGTACACGTTTCGATCAATTTTAAAAAACCTGATGGCTCTCCCGGTACAGTAGAAAAAGACATTCCCTATACTGTTGGCCAACCAAGCAGTGCAGCAATATCACTTGATAAGATGAATGTATTTTATGTGGGGCTGGATAATCCTATTACCATTGGTTCGCCAACTGGTATGGAAAAAACCGGTGTTAATGGAAATAATTGTGTAATAAGCGGAAGCGGGCCTAAAAGAACAGTTAAAGTAACAGGAAGCGGCGAGTGTTCAATTACTGTTTCTCCACAGGGAAGTACACCATTAACACAAACATTCAGGATCAAAAGAATTCCTGAACCAAGCTTTATGGTGGGTTCGGGTAAAGCCAGGATGCCTTCAGTTGATTTTAAGAATCAGCAGTTTTGCAGGGCTGATATGGGACCGGATTTTATTTATGATGTTCGTTATTCGGTTGTGAGTGCTACAGTATACTTTGCTGGGGCAAATTTCAGTAACGTAGTGACAGCCTCAATTACAGGTAATAATTTATCCAGCTTAAATACTTATATACAACGTTGCGGACCGGGTTCCGTGGTTTCTTTTGATAATATCAAGGTTTCAGGTCCTGATGGAATAAGGATCATCGAGCCGAAATCTTTTGCACTTTATTAATTAATTAATAGGAAGTACTATGAAAAAATATCTTGCCTTGTTGCTTTGTTTCTGCCTGTTTGCAGGTGGTGCTGCTAATGCACAAACAAAGAAGAAAACGACAACAAAACGTGCGGCTACAAAACGTAAATCAACAAGTAGGACAACAAAGTCTAAAACAAAAGCTAATATTCAACCTACCGTAGCGCAGACTGATACAGTAGCCGTTGCCAAAGTTGAGGAGCCGCTGTTACCTGATAGTTTGCCTATTAAACAAGTACTTAAGTCATTGCGTCCTGATGAAGCTGTTGAAACAACCATGTTGAAAGACAGAACACCTTTGCCATATGAGAACTTGCGTGCAGATGATGCCATGTACAGGCATAAAGTATGGCGGGAAATTGATACCAGGGAGAAGATGAATTTGCCTTTCAGGTATTCGGCGGATGAGAACAATGGCAATCAAAGATTCATTTCTATTTTATTCCAGGCGATTCAGGATAGTGTAGTTACTGTTTTCAGCAATATTGATGACAGGTTTACAACACCCATGACAAGAGGTGATGTTGCCAAGGCAATTGGTGGAGAACCCATTCCCATTAAACAATATGACTCTTTAGGAAATGAGATTGGAATAATTATGAAAACAAGAGAGATCAATCTTGACTCAATTTATAAATTTCGTATTAAAGAGGAAGTTATTTTTGATAAAGAAAGTTCACGCTTATTTTGGAGGATACTTGGTATTGCACCTGTAATGAATGTTATCAATTCACAGGGAATAAATCTTGGTGAATCAGAAGTGTTCTGGGTATATTATCCTGATATGCGCCCTGTTTTTTCCAAGTATGAAGTTTACAATGGTAAAAATTATGGAGCAAGAATGAGTTGGGAAGACCTGTTTGAAAGCAGGATGTTCTATGGCAGGATCATTAAGAGTACTATTGACAATCCTTATGATCTTCAAATTAAGAATTACCCGGGTTTAAGAGATAAGGGAATCCTTCAATTATTGGAAGGTGAAAATATTAAAGAGAAGATATTTAATTACGAACAGGATCTATGGTCGTATTAAGATTTCTTTTTTGATTTGTTTAAAAGCCCCCGATTCACCGGGGGCTTTTCGTTTATTAACTCATGACTCTCATCATTAACCCCTCATCATCAATTATAAACAAGTTATCAATTTAGCGTTTATACCCTCTTAAGGGTATAGGTTGTAAAGAATGGATTAGTTACCTTCGTCTTGGTTTTTCATAGGATATTGGATTTTAAAACGGGGCTGGATTTCTATTCAGGCCCCTTTTTTATTTAAATTAGCCCGGTGAGTCACCCTCTTGGGGTGACTCACCGGGCTAATTCACAACTTAAAGTATTTGATCAATAATGCTGCTTTTGCCTTTCCAATAAGTACAGTAAGCTCTTCAGGGGTTTTTGTTCTTATATTTTTCACCGATTTGAATTCCTTTAGCAGCAAATTGGCTGTTGCTTCACCAATGCCTTTAATTTGTTCAAGTTCATTCTTAAATGTACCCTTGCTGCGTAGATTACGGTGATAACTAATGCCATAATTATGTACTTCATCTCTTATCCTGCGGATCAGTTTAAGGCTTTCACTGTCCCAGGGTAATTTAACAGACTCAGTATCTCCCGGAAAAAAAATCTCTTCTTCATTTTTGGCAAGCCCGATAA
>JBDSXS010000051.1:0-12168 GCA_039926045.1 Ferruginibacter sp. | reverse complement strand
TTGGTAGAACGGGTGATATTTTTTACAAAACCATTTTCGGCCGGTAAAGAAAAAACATCACCTCTTGCTTCCAGCAATACCCGGTTACCATCTGGGCTGATGTCGGCATGTTGTACGTACTTGTCAACTGTAACTGATCTTGGTTTTAGCGCCGCTTTATCGGTTACCACGTTTACAGCAACTGTTTTTGCCTGTTGTGTTGCAAAGGAATACAGGTATAATTTTCCACCCTGTTCAAATACTATATCATCAGGACCGGCAGAAGGGAAATGAATATCCTGGTCTTTAAAATTGGTGAGCTGCTCATATTTTTTACTGCTAACGTTATATCTCCACAGGTTCATGCGCTGTTCGGTGCCACGATCTGATAAAAAATAAATATGGTCTCCCTGCCACATGGGAAATTCATTGCCGGCTGTTTCATTTAACGAAATATTCTGTGAGCTGTTGTTTGTAAAATTATAGAGATGAATACTGGCACTCATTCCACCACGGTATCTTTTCCAGTTGCGGAAAGCCTGCGAAACAAAAACTACTGCCATTTGTTTTCCATCGGGAGAATAAGAACCAAACTCGGCATAAGGGAATGGTAATTTTTCTGCAGGCCCGCCTGTTGCCGCCACGGTATAAAACTGGTTGAACCTGTTCCTGCCGCTCTCACGGCCCGATGCAAATAAAATACGTTTGCCATCGGGTGTCCAGTCCACTACACGGTCGGGGAAGCCATGTGATGTTAAACGCACAGGCACACCACCGTTTACAGGTATAGTGTAAGCATCTGAATTACCATCGTAGTTGCCACTGAAAGCCACTGTTCTTCCATCCGGTGAAAATTTAGGAAAGGTTTCCACACCCGGAGGTGAACTCAGTTTTTCTGCCGTGCCGCCTGATTTAGGCATGATCCAGATATCATTGCCATAGCTAAAAACGATCTGCGTTTTTGATACATCCGGGTAGCGGAACAGGCCGGCATCAATTTGTGCTGAAGCTGAAAAGCAGTACATAACACCAATGCAGGCGAAAGGAATTAATTTCTTCATAACGTTAGTTTAAAATATACAATGAAGGGTATAAATAGAAAGGGTAAGATAAAATTAAAACAGGAAATATTTCATTTAAACAGCAATAAATATATTGATATGGGTTATTGGCATGTGTCTTTTGAAAGGTGGCAGGAGCCTTTTGAAGGTTGGTAGAAGAGATTTGGAGGTTGTCTGGTGTCATTTGAAACCTGACTCCACCTAAAATTGGTTTACCATCATTTGTTTTTCAAATGCCGGACACAGTAAAGGAAATATTGATTAAGATTCTATTTCAAGCATTAAAGTAATTTTACCTTTACTATTCTGGTATACCCAAATTGAACTCAACACAAGGTCGGCAAGGTCGTGGCAGCAAACGCCAAATTTGCCATTTGTTTCATTCCTGTTGATCAAACCTTTTCTTTTACTCATTGGAACTGTTTTGGTAGTTGCAGTACTTTCTTCCAGGGCATATAATTCATGATATTTTTTACTGATCTCCAGGATTATTTGTTTGAATGTGAATCCTTGTGGTATTGTGCTGAGGGCGACCATAGCAGGTGTATTCAAAGGATAATCAATGATTAAAGTAACTGAAGGATATGGTAAAACAATTTTATCAGGGTCAATGAGCCTGATTATTTCTTTGTTGGTTTCTTCCATATTTATCCAGGGAACAACGCCATCTTCAAATGTCTCTAGCTCTTCTTTAGTTGCTTTTAATTTGATTTCAATAGTTGAGATACGCTGACCTAAAGGATCCTTTGGTTGTACTGTCTCTGTTACAGGAGTGGTTGATACCGGGGTTGGATCATTTTTCTTTCGGGAATTACAGGATACTAAAACTATTATGGTTAAAATTAAGAGTAGCTGAAGTTTCATCTTCATTATTTTAGGCTAAGTAAATGAACGGGGATTTGGGTGGATTTGTTGGATTAAAAGATTTGGCTTTATTATCCAACAAATCTTTTCAATCCTTCAAAATCCCCGTTCAGACTAATCTTTACTTCACATACGGCGATCCATAATTCTTCACATATTTATTCAACCACTGGTTTTGCTCCCAAAGCATGTGCAGTATATTTTCTTTGGCTGCATAGCCGTGTGCTTCAAAAGGCAGTTGCACAAAACGTACCGTGCCTCCGTGGCCTTTGATGGCATTATACAGGCGTTCGCTTTGTATGGGAAAAGTACCCGGGTTATTATCGGCTTCGCCATGTATCATCAGCAGCGGAGTTTTAATTTTATCGGCAAAACTAAATGGACTCATAGCGCTGTACACTTCGGGTGCCTGCCAGTAAGTACGTTCTTCATTTTGAAAACCAAATGGTGTAAGCGTACGGTTATAAGCACCGCTACGGGCAATGCCGGCTTTAAATAAATTGGTATGTGCAACCAGGTTTGCTGTCATGAATGCCCCATAACTGTGGCCGCCAACTGCCACACGGTTTCGGTCGCCAACACCCATCTCTGCAATTTTATCAATGGCTGCTTCTGCGCTCCAGGTAAGCTGGTCAACAAAATTATCGTTGGGTTGTTTATCGCCTTCGCCAACAATGGGAAATTCGGTATTATCCATGATGGCATAACCCTGAGTAGCCCAAAAAACAATGGAGCCATAGCCCACTCTTGTAAAAGTATATTTACTGCCACGCAACTGTGCAGCATCGCTTGCACTTTTAAATTCACGTGGGTAAGCCCACATCATCACCGGCAGGGGGCCATCTTTTTTTGCATCATAACCTTTGGGTAAGTAAAGATCGGCAGCAAGGTCAACACCATCTTTGCGTTTGTAAGTTATTTTTTGTTTGGTAATACCACGCAGGCCGGGCTGAGGATCAGGGAAATTAGTGATCACTTTTACAGAATTAGTTTTGAGATCACGCAGGTAATAATTGGGTTGTTCGGTCTGGCTTTGTTTGTTTGTAACAATGGTCATCTTATCGTAATCCAGAATGGTGGTCACGGTTTCGTAATAAGGTTCTTCGCAGCGCCAGAGCTGTTTGGTTTCTTTGGTATTGATATCGAATGTATTTAAGAAAGGCAGGTCACCTTTTGACGATGCACCAGCACCACGCATGACCAGTTGTGAGCCGTTCAATAATTTTGGTGTTTGACGTCCGTATTTATTTTTATCGGTGAGGGGAGTACCGGGATCGTTGTAAGCATCATCCGTACTGCGGTCTATCAACACTTCCATTTTACCATCAGCAGTAAGCCTGCTCATTTTCTGGCGATGTTTTCCCCTTGACCCCTCGGTAACAAAAAATGAACCGTTGGTAATATCAGTAACATTGTACATCCGCTCGGGCGTTTTTACCAGTTCTTTTGGCCCGCCTGTAAATGGTGCTGCCAGTATGTATGCTGCATCATGGTAGTCCATTTTCTTTTTAATGAGGCCACTGTCCAATGGCTCGATCCATTGCACTGTTGCAGGAGAATTGTCGAGCCAGTTATACCCACGTGGTGCATTTAAAACATTATCATTACCTCTGGGTTCAAGTTCGCTGCTGGGTAATTTAGCCAAAACTTTTACCGTGCCGGCATTCATGTCTGTTATGATCATGGTACTGTTAAAGCCGCCCGCGGTAACCAGGTAAGAAAATGGTTTGTCAATTTTTTCCACCAGTAAATATTTTTTATCGGGCGATACAGATACACTGCTGTATATGGCCGGTGTGCCGATCTTTATTTCACTTCCGTTCGTATTTTTTACCAGTTGTGTTGTGGCATAAAATTCAAACTGTGTTTCATCAAAAGGAGATTTGATCAGGTCCTGGAAAGTAGGACTTGCTGCAACCTTACCCAGGTTCTCCTGTACCACCGGGCCCTTGGGTGCCACTGGTTTTTTGGGCGCCATGGCCAACGGTTTGTTTACGGCTGCATACAGCAGACTGTTATTATCAATCCAATCGAATGCAGCGCCCATAACTAAATTCACACTTGCTTTATTTACTTTAGCTGCCTTGTGGCTTTTAATATCGATCACGTAAATATCAATGCTGTTGTTGCTGGTATTGGTAAATGCCGCTTTATCTTCATTAGGGCTCCATTGCAGGTTACCTGCTTTTAAATTTGCAGGTAAACCTGTTACAGCAAATTCTTTTCCGGTTGTCATTTCTTTAATGATAATGCCGCTGGTATAAGCACTTCTGCTGGGGCCAAAATTGCCTGGATTTATTCTTAAACCTGCAATGCGTAACTCTGGCTGGGCAAGGTCTTCCACCGAAGGCATGCTGCTGCGTTCGAGTACCAGCATGTATTGTCCTTTGCTGTCGAAGCTTACACCGGGTGTTGGCTTGGCCATTACCAGGTCGTAGATCTCTTTGGGGGGTGTTTGGTATTCAATGGCATCCTGTGCAAACAAGGTAGTAGCGCATAATGACAATAAAAGGAGGAAATACTTTTTCATGTTGATCATTTTTATAAGTTTATTTCTTTGGGAGATACCTTAAATAAGAAAGCTGTTTATCAAGCTATAATTATACAGAAATTATTTTTAATAAACAGCTTTTTTTCATGAACGGTTATTTGCCGGCAGTAGTGTATAAAAATAGCATGCCCACTTAGTTGCTGATTCCAACCCGGTGTTGTACAAATTCATTCTTCTCTGCTTCATTCAGCATGAACATAGAGAGGTCACCGGCATTTATCTTATAATTATTTGGCTCGGGCAGGTAATCAGCTTTGGTGGTATAATGACCGGTGGGACCGGCATCAATGATGTTGGGCGGGCATACAAAGGTCCAGTCGAGACTGCTTTCCTTAAGGGTTTCATATGCTTTTTTATGTTCAAGGCCTACTGGCAAATATTCTGCGGGGTAATCATCCTTATCCAGGAGCAATGAATTTTCATCTGCATTTAGTACACCCATACCTCCAATGGCGATGATCCTTTTAACACCTGCTTTTTGCATTTGTTTAATGATGTTCTTCATGCCCAGGGTTCGGGTCTTGTCGCTGCCATCCATAGAGCCGCCAATGGCCGAGAGAACAGCATCACAGCCTTTAATGGCATTGAATACTTCGCCTTCATCAAACAAAGCACCCTGCACCAGTTGCAGGTTTTCCGTTTGCAAATAATCAGTTGTATACACATTTCTTCCAAATGCTTTTACATGATGGTCTTTGAATAGTGCCTGCTGAACAAGTTGTTTGCCTACCATGCCTGTTGCCCCGAATATAATGAGTTTCATTTTTAAGTTTTGATGAAGTTAGTTCAATTGCCCCTGAGTACATCTGCAAATTCTACGCCCTTTTTATCAAACACTGTTATTGCAAAGCTGCAAAGCGGAAGTATTTTAATATGATTGGCCCTGGCATACTCAACTGCAGTCTTTACTAATTGATAGCCTACATTTTTACCCCTCAATTCATCCGAAACTTCGGTATGGTCAATGATCATCAATTCGGTACCGGTCATGGAATAAGTCATTTCTGCCACTACTATTCCCGCTTCTTCAACATAAAATGAACCTTTACTGCTTTCCTGTTTTTGTTGTATCAGCATTTTGTAAAATTTATGGAATTTACGAAATAAGTTTTTTTATTAGCCAATTTGTGTACATATTTGCAATAACAATGAAAATGATCAATACAAATAATAACGGTTGGTGGTGGAGCATGGTCAATTGACGTGCCTTATTACTATTGATATAATTATAAATAGTTTGAACCCGGCACAAGTTGCCGGGTTTTTTAATTGGATATTATGAAGAAGATCGAAATACAAACCAGTTTCAAAAAAATGCTCGCCGATGTGTACACACCGGTTGGTATTTATTTAAGATTGCGTGACAGGTTCAGAGATACCATTTTACTTGAGAGTACAGATTTTCATGCCGGTGAGAACAGTTATTCTTTTATCGGTATCAATGCTGTTGCCGGCATTGAGATCAGCAATCCTTCTGCCATTGAATTTAAGTTACCGGGGCAAACAGCAGAACGTATTAAACTGGATAAGCCTGCTGATGTGCCTCAACTGCTTTGGGATTTTATGCGGCGTTTTGAAATTAAAGAAGTCGCAGCAAAACCGGTGAATGTTGCACAGGGTTTGTTTGGATACACAAGTTTTGATGCGGTGCAATTTTTTGATTCGGTAAACCTCACCCCCAGCCCCTCTCCTGGAGGAGAGGGGAGTAGTATTCCGTTAATGCGTTACCGGCTCTACCAATACGTTATCGCTATCAATCATTTTAAAGATGAACTGTTTATTTGCGAAAATCATATTAATGGAATCGAAAGCGAAGTTGAAGTGATCGAAAGCCTGATAAAGAGTAAGGATGTTCCCGGCTTTCCGTTTAAAAGCACAGGAGAAGAGGGGTCGAATATTACCGATGCAGAATATATAGAGATGGTGAAGAAAGGCGTGGCAAGCTGTTTTCGCGGAGACGTGTTCCAGATCGTATTGAGCCGGCGATTTGAACAAAAATTCATTGGCGATGAGTTCAATGTATACCGTGCGTTGCGCAGCATTAACCCAAGCCCTTACTTATTTTATTTTGATTATGGTGATTATAAACTGATGGGTTCATCACCCGAAAGTCAGCTGATTGTTGAGAAGGGGAAAGCCATTGTGCATCCTATTGCCGGCACTTTTAAAAGAACGGGCGATGATGAGGAAGATAAAGCGCTGGCCATTAAACTGGAAAATGATGTAAAAGAAAATGCTGAGCATGTAATGCTGGTTGACCTGGCCCGCAATGACCTGAGCCGCATGTGTAGCGAAGTGGAAGTAACGCAATACAAAAAGATAAATTATTACAGTCATGTTATTCATTTGGTAAGCGAGGTAACGGGCAAGGTTGAGCCCGAAGCAAATCCATTTAGATTGCTGGCTACAACATTTCCTGCCGGAACATTAAGTGGTGCTCCCAAAATAAGGGCCATGCAGTTGATCAATGACTATGAAACAACGGCCCGTAGCTATTATGGCGGTGCCATTGGATGCATAGGCTTTGACGGATCGGTGAACCATGCGATCATGATACGGACATTCTTAACCCGTAACAATACATTGATCTACCAGGCCGGCGCCGGTGTTGTTGCAGCCAGTGATCCCGAAAGTGAATTACAGGAAGTGAATAATAAATTGAATGCATTAAAACAGGCTATTGTGTTGGCGCAAAATATTTGCCCCTAAATCCCCTAAAGGGGACTTTGGAGAATGCCATTTTAGAGAGTCTTTTAATGGTTTAAAAGTGAGCTTTAAGTTATGAAAGAGAATATGTTTTACGGGGCATCACGATTAATTTTTCAAAAAGCCGAAGAATTACGTAAAAACATGACACATGCTGAAGAAATTATGTGGGGAATGTTAAAAGGAAATCAATTTGAAGTAAAGTTTAGAAGACAGCATCCTATTTCTTTTTATATAGCAGATTTTTATTGTCATGAATTAAGACTGGTAATTGAAATTGATGGTTCAATACACGGTCTCGATGAAATAAGAATAAATGATACGATTAGAGAAAATGATTTAAAAGAATTAGGGTTAAGGGTTCTGCGCTTTACAAATAATGATGTTTTACATAATAGAGAAATAATAAAAGAAAAGATGCAAGAAATCATCAGAGACCTTAAAAGCCCCTTCAGGGGTTTGGGGCGCATATTGGTATTTGATAACTACGATTCGTTTACGTACAACCTTGTTCATCTAGTAGAGAAGATAACCGGAGCAAAAGTTGATGTGTATCGTAATGACCAGATCACTTTGGCAGATGTGGCAGTATATGATAAGATCATTTTATCCCCCGGCCCCGGTATTCCGGAAGAAGCAGGCTTGTTGTTACCATTGATTAAGGAGTATGCTTCCACAAAATCTATACTGGGTGTATGTTTGGGCCACCAGGCCATAGCAGAAGCTTTTGGTGGGAAGCTGGTAAACTTAACTACGGTTTTTCATGGTGTGGCTACGCCTATCAGGGTGAGCCACCCTCTTGGGGTAACTCATCCGAACGCAGTGTTACATAATCTACCTGAAGAAATTGAAGTGGGGCGTTATCACAGCTGGATCGTCAGTGATGAAAATTTTCCTGCTGAACTGGAAGTTACTGCAAGAGATGAAAATGGTTATATCATGGGTCTGCAACATAAAGCATTTGATGTTCAGGGGGTACAGTTTCACCCGGAGAGTGTATTAACGCCTGATGGGGAACAGATAATGAGGAATTGGTTAAACCCCTGAACTACGTTCGTTCCCTTATAAGGGAACCCCTGAAGGGGGAACTGTGAGTAGCATACGGGAATCAAATGTGCAAATGAATTTAAAAGAAACAATCTATTATAATAAAGTAACAATTTAAGTTCCCCTTTAGGGGACAGGGGTATGAAAAAGATCTTAAACTATTTATTCGAACATAAAAGTCTGTCGAGAGAACAGGCTAAAGAAGTATTGCATAATATTTCAAACAATGTTTATAGTGATGCAGAGATCGCTGCATTTATCACTGTGTACCTGATGAGAAGTATCACGATTGAAGAATTACAAGGGTTTAGAGATGCATTAATGGAACTCTGTATACCCGTTGACCTGCAGGGACAGGATGTTATTGATATTGTGGGTACTGGTGGTGACGGAAAGAACACTTTCAATATTTCCACGCTGAGTTCTTTTATTGTTTCAGGCACGGGCACAAAAGTTGCCAAGCATGGTAACTACGGTGCATCTTCTATCAGCGGCAGCAGTAATGTGATGGAGCAATTGGGATATACATTTAAAAAAGACAATGGCCTGCTGAATAAAGAACTTGACGAAGCCAATATTTGCTTTTTACATGCGCCTTTATTTCACCCGGCATTAAAAGTTGTTGGGCCGATAAGGAAGAACCTGGGTGTACGTACATTCTTCAATATGCTTGGCCCGATGGTTAACCCGGCTTCTCCAAAATACCAGCTGGTGGGTGTTTATAATTTAGAGATGGCGAGGATCTATAATTATTTACTGCAGCAGGGCAGTAGTGCTTTTACCATCATTCACAGCCTGGATGGCTATGATGAAATTTCCTTAACAGGAGATGTGAAAGTAATAACGAATGCAGGAGAAAAAATTTACAGTGCTGAGGACCTGGGCAAACGTACGGTAAGCCCGATGGATATTCATGGTGGTAATTCTGTTGAAGAAGCAGCTAAGATCTTCCAAACCATTTTAAAAGGCCAGGGGAGTTGGGCACAGAATGCCGTGGTGTTGGCTAACGCTGCCATGGCTTTACAATGCACAGGCAAATATCCATCCTATGATGACTGTTATCAAATGGCAGTGGAGAGTTTGGAGAGCGGAAGGGCTTATCAATCTTTACAAAAGTTAACCGGCAAACAATGATAAATATATTAGAGAATATCGTTGAGGTAAAAAAAACTGAAGTTGAGCACATAAAAACTTTTGCTGACCTGGAGTGGTACAAACATTTTTCTGTTGACTTTGACAGGAAATGTATTTCGCTGAAAGAAAACCTGCTACTTGAAAACAGTACAGGGATAATTGCTGAATTTAAAAGGAGATCACCTTCAAAAGGATGGTTTAAGACTGAGGACTACCCTGCGTCGGCTATTGTTATGTGTTATGAACAATTTGGGGCAGCCGGGGTTTCGATCCTGACCGATAAAGAATTTTTTGGAGGAGATTTGGCTGATCTTACGGTTTGCAGGGCAACAACCAGGTTACCCATTTTAAGAAAAGATTTTATAATTGATGAGATACAGGTACAGCAGGCAAAAGCTTATGGAGCCGATGTGATCTTATTGATAGCAGCGATCCTGTCTCCTGCAAAAGTGGAAGAACTGGCTATTGAAGCAAAGAAATATGGCCTGGAAGTATTGCTGGAACTGCATGGGGAAGATGAATTGGACCATATTTGTAAAGAGGTAGACATGGTTGGGATAAATAACCGAAATTTACAAACTTTCGAAGTTGACATCAATCATTCAATACGACTTTCAAAACTGCTGCCGGCTGATAAAGTTAAAATTGCAGAAAGCGGCATTGATGATATAGAAACGATCAAGAAATTTAAAGATGCAGGGTTTAAAGGTTTTCTGATCGGGGAAAAATTCATGAAAGAACCTGATCCGGGCATTGCATTTGAACAATTTGTGCAAAAATTAAAACAAGGATAATTATGAACACAAAAGTATGCGGCATTACACAACTAAAGCAATTGCAACAGCTAGACGGACTGGATATTGATTTTGCAGGATTGATATTTTATAAGGATTCGCCAAGGTATGTGGGGGATAAGATCAGCAAAGATGACCTGAAGAATTCTGACTTCGACCTGAAAAAAGTCGGTGTGTTTGTAAATGCTGATTATGATGAGATCATGCAGGTGGTTGAAGATTATGGCCTGGATGTTGTGCAGTTACATGGTGACGAGAGCCCGGACCTCTGTGAAGAATTATCTGAAGACGTGGAAGTGATCAAAGCCTTTAAAGTTAAAGACAGCAAAGTATCTATTGATGAGATGGTGGCTGATTATGATGAAGTATGCGATTATTATTTGTTTGATACAGCGTCATCAGATGTGGAAGGCGGCACCGGCAAACAATTCGACTGGAAACTCCTGAGCAAAGCCAAAATTGAAAAGCCTTTTTTCTTAAGCGGTGGTATTGGTGTTGATGATGTTGCTAAAGTAAAAGGATTTAAACATCCTGATTATTATGCAGTGGATATAAACAGTAAAGTAGAAAAGGAGCCTGGCGTAAAAGATATGGCATTGGTTTTACAGTTCAGGCAGGGATTAAAATAAAAATGTTTGGTATGATAACGGTACGGGGCGCAACAGAAAATGATCTGCCACAGATACTCGATATCTACAACGATATCATTAAGAACACAACCGCTGTTTATTATTACGAGCCACACACACTGGAAATGCGTAAAGCCTGGTTTGATGAACGGAAGCAACAGGGTTTTCCCATATTTGTTGCAGAAGAAGATCAGGTTATTTTAGGAATGAGCAGCATTGGCCCTTTCAGGGTACCAACGGCCTATAAATATTCAGTAGAAAATACTGTGCATGTGGCAGCAAATGCCAGGGATAGGGGGATCGGTAAATTATTAATGCCACCCATTATTGAAGCTGCAAAAGAATTGAAGATGCATGCCATCATTGCAGGTATAGATGCTTCCAATGAAGTGAGTTTGCACATGCATAAAAGTTTTGGCTTTGAGGAAGTAGCGCATTTTAAAGAAGTAGGTTTTAAGTTTGACAGGTGGCTGGACCTGAAATTTTTGCAGTTGATGTTACCCCCTCCGCCTCCTAAAGGGGGAACTTTGGAGAATGATCTTTAAAGTACTCTTGAAATTAAAAAAGAGGATCAGAAAAAAATAAAATATGCAAACAGAAAAGAGGCAAAAAGCCCCTTCAGGGGTTTGGGGTATAGATGAACATGGTTATTACGGCAACTTCGGTGGTGCTTTCATCCCGGAAATGTTGTACCCCAATGTAAAAGAGTTACAGGATAATTATTTGAAAATAATTTATGATGAAGGTTTTCAAAAAGAGTTTTTACAATTACTCAGGGATTATGTAGGCAGGCCTACACCGCTTTTTTATGCAGCCCGCCTCAGCGAAAAATACAATACCAATATTTTTTTAAAAAGAGAGGACCTTTGTCATACCGGCGCACACAAGATCAATAATACCATTGGCCAGATCTTACTGGCGCAAAAGCTTGGCAAAAAAAGGATCATTGCCGAAACAGGTGCAGGCCAGCATGGCGTGGCAACGGCAACCGTGTGTGCATTAAAAGGGCTTGCGTGTATTGTATATATGGGCGAAAAAGATATTGGTATTGTATTTTTCGCTGAGGCGGGCTGCATAAAAAAGCGGCGTAGGCCTGCCCACATAATCCCGGAGTAATTGCAGGTATTCATTTTGAAAACCTTCTTCATACATTATATCCAGGTAATTATCCTGTAATTCCTTTACATTAGGGTACAACATCTCGGGGATGAAAGCCCCGCCGAAGTTGCCGTAATAACCATGTTCATCTATACTGAATTTCATTTTTCTTATTTTTTTTCACGCAAAGTAACAAAGGAGCAGAGCCCGCAAAGAATGGTACATAACTTAGCGCCTTTGCATTTACTTGCAGCTTTGCGTGAAATTTACAACATCAACTGCAAAAATTTCAAATCCAGCCACCT
>JBDSXS010000050.1:0-15957 GCA_039926045.1 Ferruginibacter sp. | reverse complement strand
GGAAACCGTAGTGTAAGAGTTACCAACTTTTTGTTCCTGATTGTTGCAGGAAATAATTGTTAACAAAAGTATGTAAGTCCAATGTTTCATGTTAGTAGGATGTCGCTTTATGCTGACGCACAACGTTTTGCATTGCCGAAGGTTTGGAATTTGGAATTCGTCTGCCCGGTGGTAATGCCGATTAGAAATATGATGATGAAATTACCGAAAAGTTCTTTAGAACGAGTCCAGCCCCCAACTGAAGCTAAATTGTAGATGAGGCTGACATTACAATGTCCCGCCAAACTTTTGGCAATGCATTGTTGGCAGAAGTATTTACGAGTCAGAATAGTCAAGTATATAAAAATGTATTTGGTTGGTCTCAAAGTAAGTTTTTAATTCTTCGAGGTCTTGCCATAATTGGGTTGTGTTATTTTTACAGACATAGATTCCATCTGTTTCAAAAATAATGAAGAAGCTTGGCATTTTTCCGTTATTGTCAAATTTCTTAAAATGCCAATGTTCTTTGTCCTCAAAATGATGTTTCTTTTGAAAAATGCTCTGGCGCTCTAATAAAGTTGAAATGTCTTTCACTTGTTCGTTTGAAAGCTTCGTTATTATTTTATATTCATATCCCATTTTTAGTCTAGCAATTAAAATGTTCGTTAAGAAAATTGTTGTTGTCAAAATTCCAATAAAAACATTCTTATAAAGTCAAGAAAATCCAATTATCGTGAGGTCCATAATATTTCTGCTAACGGACACGGCTTTGTGCAGGTGGGGGATTTTATGACTGTCCGCCCGGTACTGAAGCACAAAAGCGTTACCGATGATGAAGATAACAAATAAAAGTACAATAGAATTACGTCCGCCGGATATGAAGATGATAGCGATTAAATGCCGATGATTACAACGTCATTCCCCACTTGCACAAAACCGCCTGTTGTGGGCAGTTTTATAAAGAAGGGGCATAAATTATGTCATAAAATGAAAATTACCTTTCTTTAAAATAATTCCAATTAACATAAGACATAATTACTTTATTATTTTCGTCTAAAACGAAAAATGAATTTTCAAGTAATAGATTCTGTGAACTGCTTTTGTGTTTAATTACACCCTTAACGTATGCATACGCATATGTTCCTTTTTTGTCAGTACCAAATTTTACGCCTTTCTCTATACTAATCTTATTAAGTCTTTTATAGTCTTCATCATTATCTAACATGTACTTAACATATCCGTCTTGTCTCATTCGGTCTCGTTCAGTTTCTTCAAGTTGAGACATCAAAGTATATATTCTTGTCTTTAATTGGTCTCTAAATAATGAATCCAGTGTCAGAGATTGGATATTATTCAGTTTAATCTCTATTAACTCAAAATTACTATTGTTGCTAAATATTTCATCGCTCACATAATGTGAAATTGATTCCTTGATAGCCTTTTCATTACTATTTTCTGAATTACAAGAAATTAAAAATAAAAGAGGAATTAATAATTTATTTATTCTCATAAAGTGAGTTTGTTAGAAATATTTAATTACGATTATTTTCAGCTAACACTTTGTATATTTTTTGTAAAACTTCATTTTGTTTATTTAACTCTTCCCAAATAGCTGATATATTTTCTTTAATACTTCGTGTATCTAATTGTTCAAAATTAGTTTTGAAATCTTCCAAATATTTTTCAATTATTTCAAATTGGTCGTTATCCATTTTATTTAGTTTTAATTTTTATTTTCAAATTATTTTCCCAATTATGATATTCTTTAACCTTATTATTTCTTAAAACTATATAACTTCTTCCATAATGTAGCCATTTCTCATTTGTGTATTCAAAGTCTCTGATTTCAGTTGGGTCACCCATTACTTCTATTACTTCATTTTCTGATGAGCCTATAGTAAAATAATCTTTTGAATCAGTTACAAAATTTTTGGAGTCAGGACTTTGATACTGCGGCTCAATGATTTTGTTTATGATTACAGGCGGTTTGTTTTTCTCGGTTTGTAATTCATTTTCTAATGCTCTGTTTTTTTCTTCAAGGTTTTTAATGTAATCTTTTTCTGCTTGAGTAGAGTTCGGGTTGCAAGAGATAGATATAATAATAATTATAAGCGAAAACAGAATTTTGAATGAATTTTGCATTAATAAGTTGTTTGGAGTGAAATAACTAAAAATGTTTTAATGAATTTACAACTCTAAAAATATATGCCGAATAGCTATTTAGTTTTGAATATTCGCAAGTGTATGTTAAGTTGATTATTTTCCCTTTTTTAAATTGGGTGATGCTATGATAATATAGCAGATTGTCATGGCAGTAGGTATAAAATGAATTCACTCCATTGATTTTAAGAATACCCTTTTTTAGCAGGGTTACATTAAACATTCCCCTTGCTTCAAACTGTTCTATAACTTCGTTATTACTTAATTTTTGCATTTCTAATATGTCGTTATCATTATACTCCACGGGCAATTTATTAACGACAGTTACTATTGTTGCTCCTTCTGAATTTGTAAATTTTAAATCCACATTTTCGCCGATTATGGTTTTTGCAATATAGTCACTTGGAATTGAAATTTTGTAATTGGCTTTTTTACCTAATACAGTTTTGAAACTAACCTGGGCTATTACTATATTTCCAATGAGTAAACAAATAAAGGCTAATGAAATTCTTTGTTTCATAGATAAAATTATTAATCTTTTTTCGGGTTTGATAAAAACAGTTTATATAGTCCAAAAATACCTATGCCAACCATTAATATAAAACCAATTATTGAACCACTATTTGTACCCATTTCTGCTAAAACTTGAAATGAGCTAATAATTAGCATAACACATATGATTCCCAAAATAATTTTTAAAGCTTTATTCATTATAAATATTTTTTGTTTATAATTTAAAACAGCGTTGTCGGCTTTACTGGTTGGGTCAAAATGAATGCGTCGAAATAATTGTCCTGATACTTTGAATTGAACGCTGTCTGCAAATTGCCCACAACGAGCAGGGCTTTGTGCAGGTGTGGCATTAGATATTCGTCCGCCCACAGCCGCTGCTGATTGAAAATACAAAGTTGAAATTAAGAACTAAAGTTGAAAGTTGCTTGTCCAGCCCGAACCACAGCTTGGCTTTGCAATTTGCCGATGTTTGCTGGTCAAGCCACACTTGCACAAAACCCAATGTAAGCTGCATGTGCTTTTCTGTCACACTAAGGATACTCAAAGCCAAATTCATACTCAATCAATTTGTCATTTTTGAATTTGTAGGTTGCATAATAAATTGGCATGTTTTGTCGCTCTAATAATTTTGTCTTGCTGTCGTTTGGGTCTTCAAGACGATAGTTAATAACAAAGGAATTTTTTGAACTGTCACTTAGAGTGTAACAATTACCAAGTCTCCCAACAATATCATTCTTTGTCAAACCAAGCCTAATACCTTTCTCTGTGTTGAAATTGGCGATTTTTGAAACTGTAGCTTTATTTGATTTGTCAGCGTACTTAACTTGGAAAATACTTATTTGGCTGTAGTAGTCTCCTGGGTGAACAGTTACACCTAAAACTTCTTTCTTGTCCTTTGAGTAAAAATTGTAGGTAGTGTCACCGTTTAATTTTGTCACACCTAATATGGTTGTTGCACTTTTTACATCTCTTAATTTAATGTTCGAAAGAGAGGTGTCTGGATTGTCAAAAATGCAACCTGAAGAAATCGGTCTTGGGTTGTCCTCATATTTTTCACCCGTCTTTTTCTCTGGTTCTATTGGTTTTAAAGTATCTGTCTCAGGCCCAGGACTGTTGCTTGAATTGTTGCAGTTTGTCAAACCTAAGAGCATTGTCACGATGTAAATTATACGGAGCATGATGTTGATTTAGCATTGCAGCTTACACATAAATATACGCAACTCCCGGTACAGTTTTATGATGATTATCAACTTAAATCTGTACCATCTGCTTTTCTTAACTTTATAAAAACTTACAGGATGTTTCAGGATATTACCCTTCAGTATTTTCATCAGGAGCTTAATATAGGAGTTCAGGATATAAGAAATGTATGGCTAATGAACAATCCCCCGGTAAAACTTCCAGTGTCGCTTCACCGTGGCGCACTTAGTTTCAGGTTACCTGGCGCTTCAGGAAAACGTATCAGTTATGCAACGCTTAAAAAGGGATTGATAAAAAAGATGACCATCATCAGGCAACCCTTACCATTCCTGCCATTTTAAGTTATGCCTGGTTCATCTCTTCCGCCCATTTATCCCTATCATCAGGAGAGAACTTCCAGGGTGCAAAATTGTTCTCAATATTACCAAACATCACATTCCATTCCTGCGGTGCATTACTGTCTTCCATAACCAGGGCACGGCGCAGTTCTAAAATAATATCAAGTGGTGAGATAGACACCGGGCATTCCTGTACACAGGCATTACAGGTGGTACAGGCACGCAGTTCTTCTACGGTTATATAATTATGCAGGAGGCTTTTGCCGTCATCAACAAACTGTTTGTTGGAAGTGATGTTCTTACCAACTGTTTCCAGGCGGTCACGGGTGTCCATCATTATTTTTCGGGGACTTAATAATTTACCGGTCTGTGTGGCAGGACAAGCAGCTGAACAGCGGCCGCATTCGGTACAACTGTAGGCATCCAGTAAATTTTTCCAGCTCAGGTCAAATACATCTTTGGCGCCAAATTTCATTGCCTCACCCCCGACTGAAGTCGAGGGCAATTCAGGCTGCATCATGTATTTAACCTCGTTCTGCACGTTCTCCATATTATCCATGATGCCCGGCTTTTCCAGTTTGGCATAATATGCATTTGGAAAAGCCAGCAATATGTGCAGGTGTTTACTATAAGGCAGGTAATTTAAAAATGCAAAGATGCCAAGGATGTGCAGCCACCAGCAGGTGCGTTCTATACCAATCAATGTAGATGTTGAAAGATCACTGAACAGCGGAGCGATAATACCGGAGAAAATAAAATTGCCGGTATCGGCGTAATGTTCGCTGTGCTGTAGCTGCAGGGCACGGTCGGCGCTGTTCATCGTGAGGAAGAGCGCCATTAAAATGATCTCGGTAATTAAAATATAATTGGCATCGCTTCTTGGCCAGCCATCAAGGTCTTTACTGATAAAGCGTTTTAGTTTGATGATATTCCTTCTTATTAAAAAGATGATACAAACCGTCAATACGCCAACAGCCAGTATCTCAAAAAAATTGATGAGGAAGGAATAAAAGATGCCGGTGTGGGGTAGGAACATGCGGTGAGTGCCAAACACGCCGTCGAGTCCTATTTCCAATACTTCTATATTGATGATGACGAAGCCCGCATAAATAACAAAGTGCATAACAGCCACGAGGGGATTACGAAACATTTTCTTTTGTCCGAAGGCGAGGAGGAACAGGTTTCTCCAGCGCTGCGAAGGGTTGTCGGTCAGGTCTTCATCTTTACCTAAGAATATATTGCGGCGAATGATGCTGATGTTCCTGGCAAAGAGACCAACAGCGAAGATGGAGATAGCTATGAAAAGTATTTGTTGTATAAGCTGCATAACAGGTTTTGTGCAGCTAAGATAAAACGTTAATCCGTTAATTGGTTAATTAGTTAATCCGTAGAGCCTAATTATTAGTTGAGCTTTTACTTATTAAGGGACCCCACGGATTAACGGATATACGGATTAACTCTTAATTTCGTGCAACAATGGAACAAAGAAAACAAATACTCACAGCCGAAACTGCCAATAAAAAACTGCGGCGCATGGCTTTGCAGGTGGTGGAACAAAACCATACCGAAAAGGAATTGATACTCATCGGTATTAAAACACACGGTACGGTGATCGCTGAAAAGATGAGACAGTTCTTAAAAGAAGTGTTTACCGGTCAAGTGATCGTACTGGAACTAAGCATGGATAAAAAAAATCCTTTGACCATAGAGCTGAGTGGCGGGATGAATTTTAATGATAAGACCATTTTACTTATTGATGATGTGGCCAACAGCGGCCGTACCATGTTGTATGCTTTAAAACCTTTGCTGGAGCAATTCCCCAAAAAGATCCAGACCATGGCGCTGGTGGAAAGAACACACAAAACCTTCCCGGTTGATGTGGATTATGTTGGTCTTTCGGTTTCTACAACTGCAGATGAACATATTAGTGTAGAAGTGGAGAAAGGGGAAGTGATGGGAGCGTGGATGGCCTCACCCTAACCTCACCCCAGCCCTCTCTTTGAGGAGAGGGAGTACCTCACCCCATCCCTCTCCTTGAGGAGAGAGGGTAGATTTCGTTTCTTATATGAGTTTCGTTTTATAATGAGAATTTTTCGCAAAGCTCTTCGCTTATATCTTCAAGTGCCCCTCTCTTAAAGGAGAGGGGGTTGGGGGTGAGGTTAAAAAGCAATTGCTTTCACTTTAAAACTTCCGTTTGAATACTCCAGTGCAGGCATGGGGATCTTTACAATGTTCAGTAAACGGAATGCAAGTTTCAAACCTTTTTTGTTGGTCCTTATTTTGGTCAGGTCAATATCAGGTGATAAGTACCATTGCCGGTAACGCTTTATATCAGTGCGGTTGAAATTAATAATGCCGTTCTCATCTTTACCAATATTTTCATTAGCACCAAACAAACCTTCGGCACCGGTACCAACAGCTACATTAAGCCACCTGGGCCATTTGCCTTGCGGAAAAAATGAATGCACATTTGTACTGAGCCAATAGGTCTGCCCATTATAATCTTTAAAGAAACGTTCGCCGGCGCTTTTGCCAAAGATATTATCGCTACGCTGGTTCAATGTGGGGTCGTTATAATGTTTGTTGTGGTAAGAGAATTTGAATTGTATGCGTTGCTCATCCCAGGCCAGTTCCTGTGCTATCAGCATACCGCTGCCGATAAAGTTGGCGCCGATATCACCCCAACTCCATCCCCATTGGGCACTATATCCATCCAGTACTTCAATTACAGTATGGTAAACGGGACCGCTCAATCCGCCGATCCAGATCCTTTTTTTACGGCTGATGCCCGTCCAGCGCCAAAGCTCCATACTGGCAAGGCTTTCAGCATATACACCATAAGCATGGCCCATTTTATCAATGCCTTTCCATTCGGGTATATCGTTGAACACATGAAAATTACTTTGCGGATAATTTTTGTACCAGGCCTGGTAAAGTCCATACATGGCTGTGCCATAACCAATGATGTTTGTGGCAGCGATGATCTTTACACGGCGGGATATTTGTTTATCCGTTAATTTGTTAATCCGTTGATCCGTTAATCCGTTAATTTGTTTTACCCTATTGCCGGATGAATCCTGGGCAATGGATGAATATGCAAATAATGTGCTTATAAAAAAGCACAGCAAAGTTTTCAATGCAGTATTGTATACAGCGGGCTGATTCATAAAAAACAAAAATACGCATAACAGGCTTTTGTTATTGCGTTGCTTAAGATTTACGTAAAAGATAATAAGGAAGATCTAAAACCTGGGCCGTACAGCCACAACTTGTTTTTTGCCGGACAATACCGCTTTGAGATAGGTTTCAAGGATATCACCGGCTATTTGTTCGCCAAGTGATCGGTTATTTTGCCTGTCCCATTCTTTGTTCCTGGCTTCTATTTGTGCTGCTGTTAAAGGATAATTGGACCAGCGCATCAATTCATATTTTGTTGGCTTTATGTATTCGGCAAGCAAGGGGTTTGCTTTGGCCGGTTTTTTAAATGAAGAAAGTAATAGTGGATTTAAATGATATTCGCTTGCTTTAATGCTCGCTTTCACGGTTTGTGCTGATACCGGTACAATAATAAACAGGATCAAACAAAAACATAAAATTGTTCTTTGTAAAAGTTGATGGCAATATTTATTGCAGCTACAAAGCATATAACAAATCTACTTAATTTGCTTTTATAAAGTATGAATAATTTATTTTTGACAGTATAAACAGAAAATCATGGAAACGGCAACTCAACAAAAGATAGACAAATGGCTTAATGGTAATTACGACCAGGCAGTTAAAGATGAGATAGTCAGCTTACAAAAAACTGATCCGGGAGGACTGGAAGATGCTTTTTACAAAGACCTGGAGTTTGGTACGGGCGGCCTCCGGGGCTTCATGGGCATTGGTACCAACCGCATGAATAAATATACCGTGGGTATGGCTACACAGGGATATGCTAATTATTTAAAACAATCTTTTACAGGAGAAATAAGTGTTGCCATTGCACATGACTGCCGAAACAACAGCAGGTTCTTTGCAGAGATCACCGCCAATGTTTTTGCAGCAAACGGAATAAAAGTTTTCCTGTTTGAATCACTGCGCCCAACCCCCGAACTGAGTTTTGCCATACGTACAAAAGGTTGCCAGGGTGGGGTGGTTTGCACCGCATCGCACAATCCAAAAGAATACAATGGCTATAAAGCTTATTGGGACGATGGCGCACAGATGGTGCCGCCACATGATAAGAATGTCATCAAAGAAGTGGAAAAGATCGCTACGGTGGATGATGTGAAATGGAGCGGTGGCGAAACAAACATTACTATGATCGGTGAAGCAATGGATGCTGAATATTTAAATATGGTAAAGGGTTTAAGTGTTTACCCGGATATATGTGCAGCACAGTCTGACCTGAAAATTGTGTACACACCGATACATGGAACGGGAATCATGCTGGTGCCTAAAGCCCTGCAGAAATTTGGTTTCAACAATGTGCATATTGTTGAAGAGCAAAGTGTACCTGACGGAAATTTTCCCACCGTGATCTATCCCAACCCCGAAGAAAAGGAAGCCATGAGCATGGGACTTAAAAAGGCTGAAGCACTGGATGCAGATATTTTGCTGGGTACCGATCCGGATGCCGACAGGGTGGCTATTGGCGTTAAAAATAAAAAAGGAGAATGGATATTATTTAACGGAAATCAAACTGCAGTGCTGGCTTTTAATTATATGATAGAAGCCCGTAAAGCTAAAGGTGTTGCTCAACCTAATGACATGGTCATTAAGACCATCGTTACCACCGATATGATCGATGTGATAGCCAAAGCCAATGGGGTGGCCTGTTACAATGTATTGACCGGTTTCAAATGGATCAGTAAACTCATCAGGGAAAAAGAAGGCAAAGAAAATTATATCATCGGCGGCGAGGAAAGTTTTGGGTTGATGATAGGAGATAAGATCAGGGACAAAGATGCTATCAGTGCCGTGGCATTGAGTTGCGAAATGGCGGCTTATGAAAAAAGCAAGGGCCGAACATTATATGATAAATTGGTTGAACTGTGTATTCAATACGGTTTTTACAAAGAGAGCCTGGTGAGCATTACCAAAAAAGGTATGAACGGCGCTAAGGAAATTGCAGACATGATGGAAGGGTACAGAAAGAATCCGCCATCAACTATTGATGGAGCAGCAGTTTCTGAATTGCTGGATTATGAACTTCAAACGGGTAAAGATCTAAAGACAGGTGAAACCTGGGCCATTGACCTGCCAAAAAGTAATGTACTTCAATTTGTTCTGGCAGACGGTACAAAAATTTCGGCCAGGCCAAGCGGCACTGAGCCAAAAATAAAATTTTATTTCAGTGTTAATGCAAAACTCGCCAATGCAGCAGCATTTGATGAAACTGAAAAATTGCTGGATGAAAAGATCGCAAGGATCGTTGTGGAGATGGGGTTGAAGTAATTTTTTGATGAGTACATGCAATATTATTAAGTGATCATAAATTATTAAATTGATCTGTGGGGGTAAAACCACTGCATTTTTTTATCTTGCATCTTTACTATTTTAGAAATTGCATTTTTTATATTATTCAAAAAAAATACTCTGCAAAGTCTCTCTTTTGGAGATTTAGAGGGGGCTTATGAGAAAATACGAAGACAGTTACCAACACAAAGGCCTCCGCAAAAAACTATTGGACCTGTTGAGGGAAAAAGGCATCAGCGATGAATATGTTTTACAGGCGATGAGTAATATCCCCCGCCATTATTTTTTGGATAGTGCTTTTGATAAGATCGCTTACGAGGACAGGGCATTCCCGATCAGCGAGGGACAAACCATTTCACAACCTTATACCGTTGCTTATCAAACCCAGTTGCTGCAGGTAAAGCCCAATGATAAGATATTGGAAATAGGCACGGGCAGTATTTACCAGGCAACGGTTTTGGCCGAAATGGGAGCCAAGGTCTTCACTATTGAAAGGCAGAAAAAACTATTTGATAAAACAAAACAGTTCATTTTTAAGAACCAGTATCCCAACCTTAAATTCTTTTATGGCGATGGTTACGAAGGACTGCCCACTTATGCACCATTTGATAAAGTGATCATAACAGCAGCAGCGCCTTTTATTCCGCCTAAATTAATTGCGCAATTAAAGACGGGTGGCAAAATGGTAATACCTGTGGATGAAGATCATCACCAGCGCATGTTACGCATAACAAAAAATGAGGACGGAACAACCACGGAAGAAGCATTTGAGAATTTTAGTTTTGTGCCAATGCTGAGTGGGAGGAATGGGTAGGAGTTAGGAGTTAGGAGTTAGGAGTTAAATTGAACTTTTAAAGTTAGTGAATCACAAATTGACGGATTAACAAATTAACGGATTAACGAATTAACCAATCATGCGTTTCTTTTCTAAAATAACAGTCTTTTGTAACCTTTGCTTTTTGCTCTCCGTTGTTTTTTGGTATGTAGAAATGGGGAAACAGCGGCAGGGAGACAGCAACCAGGTATTGCCATTGCCCTGGATCGAGAATACATTGGTGATATTGGGTTATGGTGCTATCATCGTTAACGCACTTTTTTTATTGTTGTGTTTTATATTTTATTCTTTTAAAACCGGTATTAAGATCCCCCGCTGGATCATTATCTTTAACATCATTATCTTTTGTTGCCAGGTCTATTTTCATTTCATTTTTAAATAGACCTCACCCCAACCCTCTCCCCCGAAATGATTGGGGTCTGCGACAAAGGAGAGGGAGGAAGAAAGGGGAGAGGGGCTGAAACCTTGCTTTGCGGGAAACTTTATTTTTAATATAACTTTCATTTTTATTAAAATACTTAGAGATGATACACAGCATATTGAAAGACAAAAGCACCAAACTTTTTATTTTACTGGCGGGTATCTTTATTACCAGTGCTTTGATGGCAGAAGTGATCGGTGTAAAAATATTTTCCCTGGAAGATACGATTGGCGTGCCTCGGGCCAATATCAATTTGTTCGGAAGCCCTTTCAGTTTTCATTTAACTGCGGGGGTATTGCTGTGGCCTGTTGTTTTTATTATGACGGACATCATCAATGAGTATTACGGAACCAGGGGAGTAAAATTCTTATCTTACCTAACCATTGGTTTAATCACTTATGCTTTCCTCATCTTCACCGGCGCCATCAGCCTTTCTCCTTCTGAATATTTTAGCATTGGTAATAATATTGATAAACCTGATAATGCCTTCCGCGGAATATTCGGACAGGGTATGTGGATCATCATTGGCTCCATGGTTGCTTTCCTGGTGGGGCAGTTGCTGGATGTATTAATATTCCATCGTATTAAAAAGCTCACCGGTGAAAAAAATATCTGGCTGAGGGCAACCGGCTCCACTTTAGTATCACAATTGATCGACAGCTTTATTGTACTCTTTATTGCTTTTTATGTTGGCAAGCGCATTCAAACCGGGCAGGGTGAACCCTGGAGCCTTCACCAGGTATTGGTTACCGGAACGGGAAATTATATTTACAAGTTTGCAGTGGCCATCATATTAACACCGGTCATTTACCTGGTACACGGATGGATCGAAAAATATTTAGGAAAGAACCTGGCAACCGAAATGAAAAATGCTGCCATGAATTCAGAATCCACAGTACCACCAACTCCTAATTCCTAACGTGTTGGGTTTTAAAAACTATTGATTTTCAAAGATCCTGCTTTGCGACTCTTCGCGTTTTTTCTTTGCGCCCTTTGCGGTTATTTTTTTACCGCAAAGGGCGCAAAGGTTTTCGCAAAGTGCGCTAAGAAACTTTCCTGTTAATTCTTATTTCTTTTTTTATTCAGCACTTCAGTGAAAACAACCTGCAGCGCATCTTTCAGCATGGCCTTTTTTATTTTACTTAATTCAAAAATAGTGGCGCCCTGTTTGCCCCATCCACCGGGTACAGGATAAATGATGTTTTTATCAAAAGCGCAAAACACCGATTGCTCAAGTGGTGAGAACATGAGTACGGCGATCTTCTTCTGCTCATCCAGCGTAGCAAAAATTCTTTTGTTGACACGGAAAGAAGTCCTGTCGAAATGCGGCAGTTCAATGGCATCGGGGAGTGCAAGCGCCATTTGCCGGAATGTTTCAACAGTTACCATAGTTAATTTATAATGTTCCGGTATTCTTTTTTGAATAATGGTTATGGGCAATAAAAGAAAGCGGCAACCCAATAGCTATGACCAGGATCATGGCGCTGATGGATGCATTTTCTGCTTTAAAAACAAAGGGCTTGTTGTTCCATAAAGGCAGGATCACCATACTCATCATGGCCCATACAAATATGCCATATATAATGGCGGTGAGCATTCTGTTTTGCCTCATCAGTTTTGCCCTGCTATATAAAAAGAAGAAAATGACGGTCCATGAAAATGCTATTGCAAAGTGAACCAGTAAACCCGTTATGGCTAAAACGGTTGGGTTCGTATATGTTGTTTTACCCAATGCAACTTTAGAGATGGACTGCAGAATAAGCGTAGGGGCTGTGCCTTTCTTAATATAGCTGTATAAACAAGCAGAAAGGATATCCAGGGTGCCTGACAATAACCCGGCTTTTAAAATGAGCGAACCGGGAAAACTCATAATGCCGTTGGAGCGTGTTGTTGAGGTCATCTTGGTTAGTTTTTAGCTTAAAACTGATGCAGAGACTTAATATTTTACATATTCTAAATTTAATAATTTTTATTACGTGACCTTGAAAACGGGTTTTAAAAATATTTTATATTAACTTTAACACTCCCATTTCACATTAATGAAGACACCACGATGAAAATAGCTGTTTTTTTCCGTTACAAATTGAAATATGTATTGTTACTGATATTATTATTGGGAGGCAATAAATCAATGCTTGCCCAATGCCCGCCCAATATTGATTTTGAACAGGGCAATTTTAGTGGCTGGGAATGCTGGGTTGGTCATGCATACAACCAGAGTAGTAAAAATGTGATCTTATGGGATGATGCACCTGGACCGGTAGATCCTGCGTTATACCCTACCCGGTTTCAAATGCTTTCTAACCCTCCTGGTAATGGACGTGACCAATATGGCCTGTTCCCGAGAAATTGCCCGAACGGAAGTGGGCATTCTATCCAGTTAGGGAATGACGATAGGCCGGGTAATCACCAGGCTGAGGGTGTTTCCTATACATTTACCATTCCTCTCGGGCAAAATCAATTTAATATCATTTTTCACTATGCTATAGTATTCCAGGGACCTCAACATGCAAATTATGAACAGCCAAGACTGAAAATAGATGTTATGAATCTTACGGATAACATCAGGATCGACTGCTCATCCTTCGATTTTTTTAAAGATGTGAACAATACCTTGCCCGGTTTCTATTTATCTCAAACTAATAATACCGGAACACCTGTATGGTGTAAGAACTGGTCTGCTTCTTCCATAAAATTAGATAACATGGAAGGAAAAACAATTCAGCTTTTCTTTAAAACTGCCGATTGTGTTTTCCAGCAGCATTTTGGTTATGCATACGTTGATGTTAATACCCAATGTAGCAGTTCATTTGTAGGTGCAGTTTTTTGTCCGGATGATACCGCAGTTAATGTAACAGCTCCTTATGGATACGAAACATACAAGTGGTGGGATGTTCTTGACCCAACTACCATATTATCTACAACACAAACCATCAATTTTACGCCGCCACCCACACCAGGTACAATTCTTAAGGTGGCACTAACTCCATATGCAGGCTATGGTTGTGTTGATACATTAACCGTTCAATTGATAGATACGCTTACGATACAGTCACAAGCAGGACCTGATAAGCTATCCTGCCAGAATGATCCCGTCCAACTTGGTGCCAATCCAACGCCGGGGTATGTCTATTCATGGAGCCCGGTCACGGGACTAGACGATCCCACCATATCAAACCCTCTTGCATCACCCTCGGTAACTACTGAGTATATACTTACTACCAGGAGTGCGGGTGGGGGATGTGTTACTACCGATACAGTAATTGTAAGTGCAGCTGTCCTCGATACCAGCTTGCTTATTACCGGCCCCACTTCGGGCTGTATCCTCGTGCCCCAACCCACAACATTGGAAGTGCCACCCGCTGACAGCATTCAATGGTATCTGAATGGTGTAGCCATTCCGGGTGCAACTCAACCATTATATAATGTGCTACAGGGAGGTTCTTATTATGCAACTGTTTTCAGTTTTGTTGGCTGCAGTTTAAGTACAAACCCAGTATTGATTGACGTGAATGCTGCTCCAACAGTTGGGTTTAATATTAATTCCGCAAATCAATGCTTTGTAAATAACCAGTTTGTATTTACAAATACCAGTACGGTTATAACCGGTACGTTAAGTTATAATTGGGACCTTGGAGATGGTACAACTGCCAATACAACTAATGTCACTTACAGTTATGCACAGCCGGGTACATACATAGTCAGGTTGATCGTAACAACTGATAAGGGATGTATTGATACGGTATCATATACGGTTAATGTGTTTGAAAACCCGGTTGCCGGCTTTACAGTGAACACGGCCCAACAGTGCCTCGGGCATAACAGTTTTGTATTTACCAATACCAGTGTTTTAAATACGGGTACTTCAAAATATCTGTGGACCTTTGGTGATGCCACATCTGATACAACAAGAGATGTAACACACAGCTATACCTTAGCCGGAACATATACAGTAAGACTTTTAGTTACTTCTGATAAAGGTTGTACCGACACTACCAGTTTTGATGTAACGGCTAACCCCGGCCCCGTTGCCGGTTTTTCAGTGGTAAACCCACAACAGTGTTTTAACAATAACCTGTTTAATTTCATCAATAGCACTACACTTTCATCTGGCACTTTAAAATATTTCTGGGACCTTGGCGATGGTACTACTGATACAACAAGGAACGTTACACATAGCTATGCCCAGCCCGGGGATTACGTGGTAAAGATGCTTGCAACATCTAACGGCGCCTGTGCCGACAGCATGACCATGAACGTAAAGATATTTGGATACGCTACTCCTGATTTTTATGTAGCCCCCATATGTACAAACTTAAGGCTGCCGTTAACAAATAAAACAATCAATACAACCGGGATGCCACTTAATTATTTATGGGATTTTGGAAACGGCCAAACTTCCACACAGATAAACCCGGTGTATAGTTATCCTGCTCCCGGTAATTATACCATTACATTATCTGTCAGTACAAATCAATGCCCCCTAACATTAAATGTAAAACAAGTTAACCTGGTTATTGAAGCCCCCGCTCCTGCAATCAGGTATGCCGATAAAGAGGTGGTGATGAATTTTGAATTACCCCTGGCGGCAAGGCCAATTGGTAACAGTGTATTGTGGTCACCCCCAACCAGTTTGGACAATCCCGGAAGTTACAATCCTGTTTTTAAAGGGCTTGATCCACAGTTGTACACCATAACATTGAAAACATTATTGGGCTGTGTAACAGTTGATACACAGTATGTGAAGACCCGCAAAAAAATTGAGATATATGTACCAACATCCTTTACACCCAATGGCGATGGAAGGAATGATTACCTGAGGCCATTTACGTTGAGTTTCAGATCGGTAACTTATTTCAGGGTTTACAACCGCTGGGGAAAATTATTGTATCAAATGCAAAGTGATGTGCCCGGATGGGATGGCAGGGTCAATGGCCAGGTACAGGAGATGCAAACGGTTGTTTGGATGATCGAAGCAGTTGATGTGGATGGTAATGTACACAAGAAACAGGGTACTTCCATTTTGCTTCATTAAAAAGTTTCAAAATTTT
>JBDSXS010000049.1:0-15628 GCA_039926045.1 Ferruginibacter sp. | reverse complement strand
AAAAGCTGCTCCAAAAAAAGCCGCTGCTAAGAAAGCTGCTCCTAAAAAAGCTGCAAAAAAAGCTGCTCCTAAAAAGAAAGCTGCTCCTAAGAAGAAAGCTGCTAAAAAGAAGTAAGCTTCGCTTTTTGAAAAGCAAAATATCATTAAAGTCTCCCGAAAACCGGGAGACTTTTTCATTATAACTCTTTACCGGCGCAGGTCTTAAACGAATACTTTCCTTATATTTTATTTTACATTTTCGTATTTATAAAACATGAACTGCCGTTCTGTTACTGCCCGAAAATATTTTTTCTTAAACCAAATTCCGTGGATCTTATTAAAAATACATGCGCTTAAAATTGACTTCTCAATTGCTGTTTTAAGTTGTTTTATTTTATAAAAATATTTTTTTTAACGGCTGTTTTTTATTCTTCATACATTTACGGGAACAATTCAAAAAAATGGATAATTACCAAATTGCGGACATTTTCAGCCTTTTGAGCAAATTAACAGACATCCACGGAGAAAATAATTTTAAGGCAAAATCGTATGCAATTGCCGCTTTTCATATCGAAAAAATACCGGAGCAATTAAGTGAAACTCCCAAAGAAAAAATTGCATTGATAAAAGGTATTGGAGAGTCATCTGCAAAAAAAATAATTGAGATATTAGAAACAGGTTCATTGAAAGTTTTACAGGAGATCGTTGAAAAAACACCGGCAGGAGTTATAGAAATGCTGAACATAAAAGGGATCGGACCAAAAAAAATATCAACCATCTGGAAAGAGATGGAAATAGAAAGTATTGGCGAACTTTTATATGCCTGTAAAGAAAACCGTTTAAAATTATACAAGGGTTTTGGTGAAAAAACACAGCAAAGTATAATTGAAACCATCGAGTTTTATTTAGGCAACCAGGGCAGTTATTTATACCCTCAGGTTGAGGCCGTTGAACCGCAAATAACAGCTTACCTCGAAAAGCTTTTTTCTGCTGAAAATGTCTTTTTAACCGGAAGTTTTAAACGCCAGCTGGAGATCATTGATGAGCTGGAATACGTGGTAAACAGTACCAACGAACTCATCAAACCAAAATTCCAATCGGCCAACCCGCCTGAGTTGTTGCAGGAGAATGAAGATAACCTGCTTTACAAACTATTGAACGGTCTTAAACTAAGGCTATATACCGGTGGCAAAGCTGTTGAAAAACAGTTATTCAGTACAAGTGGAAGTCCTGAGTTTACAGAAGCATTTATAGCCCAGTACCCTAATATTGATTTTGGCGCCACTACCCAGGCTGATGATTCCCCCATTTTTAGACAAGCCAATATTAATTATATACCCGCAAGTTTAAGGGAAACAGCAGCAATCATTGACCGGGCAAAAGCATCTCCCCTACCGCAATTGATACAGCCCGGAGATATAAAAGGTATCATTCATAGTCATAGCAACTGGAGCGATGGCAGTAATACTTTAGAAGAAATGGCAACCGCTGCCAAGGAACAGGGTTTTGAATACCTGGTCATAAGCGATCACAGCAAAAGTGCTTTTTATGCCCAGGGTTTACATGAAGAAAAGATAAGTGCTCAACATCAACTGATCGAAGAGTTGAACAATAAGCTAACCGGTTTTAAGATCTTTAAAAGTATTGAGAGTGATATTTTATATGATGGAAACCTGGATTATTCAAATGCCGTACTCGCCAGCTTCGACCTGGTGATCGCATCGGTACACAGCATTTTAAAAATGGCCGAAGAGAAAGCCATGCAGCGATTGATCACCGCTATTGAAAATCCATACACAACCATACTGGGCCACATGACCGGCAGGTTATTGTTAAGCCGCAAGGGCTACCCTGTTGATCATAAAAAAATTATAGATGCCTGTGCTGCCAACCATGTTGTTATTGAATTGAATGCCCACCCCAGCCGGCTGGATATTGACTGGCGGCATATTGCTTATGCGCTGGAAAAAAATGTGATGATCTCTATTGACCCCGATGCACACAGCATAGAAGGATTTAAGGATACAAGGTATGGCGTACTGTCTGCCCAAAAAGCCATGGTTACCAAAGAACAGAATTTAAGCAGTATGGGGTTAGCTGATTTTGAAAAATTTGTACAAAGAAGGAAAGGGTTAAAAGGTTTACTTTAGACATTATAACCTGTATATTTTGTTGTGCCAGGCTATCTTTTTATATATTTTTGAAAATAATCTCATAAGGCGGAAGACATTTTATGACTTGCGTATATTTATGAGTTGCCTGCAAGCGTAACAGTTCCAAATGACAAGACGACAAATAATATCATTACTTGTATTGACGGTCATATTTTTTGTGGTAGGACTATACGAATATGAAAATCTTTATGAGTTGACACTTTACTCCGTTACGATCCTATCGAGTGTGCCGTTAAGTTTTTATGGAAAATTCCCTTTTTGGTTTGGTGACATCCGATTTTCATTAATCATTTCAAGCATGCCGCTGACAATATTCCTAATTAGCAAAATCTTAAAACAAAGCAGATTCACGTTGACTATCGCAGCTTTCACTTATGTCATTTATCTTGTTTGCAGTTATATCGTTGTTTGTATTGCGACAGGTTTAAGTTTTCACGTTTCTAATGACTTCTATAACGGCGGAGAAATTGAGAAAAATTTGACAGAGATTAATATTAATAAAATCTTTTTGACTACAATTGTTTTAACAATATTTGCGACTTCTTTGACCTTTTTATTAGCAAATTTTATTAGGTGGACACAAATCAAAATATCACAAAAAAATTCTCGTTAGATAAAAACGCCTGCAGGCAACAATTCGGTTTTGCACAACTTGGGCTCGACAAACTTTTTTCAGCACGAGACAGTTCGCTATCAATCTTTAGTTATGGGCCTGACCGTTTAATAAAAATAAATACGTTTTGCTTTTAGGCTTTCGTTTTCTAACTTACATCATCATGGGGTCGGACACAGCATCAAATACCCAGCCTGCGACAAGCCCCGGATGTTATGTGCAACTTTAAGATTAATAAGTAAACCTTAAATAATTTATTTGTTGATCAGGGGGCTTTAAATTTATCAACGAACTAATTTTTTAATATCATCATATTAAAATCATAATTACATGTTCATCAATAAAAGCTATCAAATCAAAATAACCATTTTAGTTTATTTTCTAATTATTATTCAATCATCCATAGCTCAAAAACCTAAGACGCACAATCTAAAAAGGCCAAATATTATACTTATCCTGGCTGATGATTTAGGAATAGAAACCCTGGGTTGTTATGGAGGTACCAGTTATAAAACACCTCATTTGGATTTTTTAGCTTCTGTAGGTATGCGCTTTACGCAGGTATATGCAACCCCATTGTGTACACCCAGCCGGCTTGTTTTAATGACAGGAAAATATAATTTTCGTAATTACAAAGCCTTTGGTTATTTGCCCGCAGGCGAAAAAACCTTCGCTCATTTGATGAAAGCAAATGGATATGCAACCGGTGTTTTTGGCAAGTGGCAGTTGAATGGAATGGGGCCCGGACCAACTGCGGCAAACCCAAAACCGGATCCTTCTTTAACAGGAAGCACATGCCTGGAAGCTGGCTTTGATGAATATGCTGCCTGGTTTTTATTTGGTGCAGGTTCCCGATATAAAGACCCTGTGATCAGTACATCAGCAGGAACCAGGGAATATAAAAATGAGTATGGGCCTGATATTTTGGAAAAATATGCCGAGACTTTTATTACCAAACATCGTAATCAACCATTTTTTTTATACTATCCGATAGTTTTGCCTCATGATCCCTTCCAGCCTACTCCAGACATGCCAGCTTATAAGGATTTTGATGCTTCTAAACAGGGTAATGATACCGCCAAATTCCATTCTACACTTGATAGTGATACTGCCAACTACCCTTATATGATCAATTATATGGATAAACTTGTTGGTAAGCTTATTGACAAAGTACGTGAGGCAGGGATCGAAAAAAATACGTTGATTATATTTGTGGGTGATAATGGCACTGACAATAGGATAACCTCCTACCAAAATGGTATACCCATCCAGGGTGATAAAGGTGTTACTACAAATGCAGGTACTCACGTGCCGATGATAGTTTATTGGGCAGGCGTAATTAAACCTGGTGCAATTAATAATAACCTGATAGATTTTACCGATTTTATTCCAACCTTTTCAGAACTTACAAAACTGAAAATCCCAAAAGAGTTTATTCTGGATGGCACAAGCTTTTATTCGCAATTAATGAATGCAGGCAAGGGAAAACACAGACAATGGATATATGATTATTATGACCCAAAATGGGGAAGATTAAAAGGTGATACGTGGGTACAAAATGAAAATTGGAAGCTATATAAAGATGGAAGAATTTATAACCTGAAAAATGATCCGAAAGAAATAAATAAATTAGACTATAATCAGCTTAATTCATCAACAAAAATAACGATTGCTAAATTTAGAAAGGTAATTGAAGGTTATGTGGAATAAGAAAATAATTTTTTACTCCCTTGATTGGTTTGTTGCAGAAGTCCGTGTATGGCTTGACGATCCCGGCCTGAGTCGACATTAAATTATCCACCTGGCAATGCCGCCCCTTAAACAGAATAAACAATTTTAACATGCAAAATAAAATCATCCGGGTTTATTTATTATTGATAATTGCTACTATCTATAATCCCGCACAGGCTCAATTAAAAAAAAATAACCGGCCAAATATTTTATTGATAGTGGCTGATGATCTTGGTTATACGGATCTGGGCTGTTATGGTGGTGACATAAAAACACCCAATATTGATCTGCTTGCGTCGAAAGCACTCCTTTTCACTAATTTTCACACGGCCCCACTCTGCGCTCCTACAAGAAGTATGATCTTATCAGGAAATGATAATCACGTTGCAGGCATGGGCTCCATGTTCTCCGTTAAAGGAACTACAAGGGAAGGGAAACCGGGTTATGAACACCACCTCACAGATAGAATAGTAACAGTGGCACAATTATTGAAAAATGGAGGTTATCAAACATTCATGGCAGGCAAGTGGCATTTGGGAAGTGAAGATGCTTATATTCCTTATGCTAAAGGTTTTGAAAAAAGTTTTGCCTTGCTAAACGGCGGTGCTAATCATTTCAATAATAATCAAATTCTTGTAAACGAACCTCCACAATACCGGCTGGATGATAAAACCGTACTTTTTCCCGAAGGAAAATATTCAACAGATGTTTACACCGATAAAATGATCGGGTTTATTAAAAACGGCCAAAAAGACAAACCCTTCTTTGCTTATCTTACTTATACTGCACCCCATTGGCCACTCCAGGTTCCTGCTGATTATATAGACAAATACAAAGGCAAATATGATATTGGATATGATTCACTAAGAGTGATCCGTTTTAACAAACAAAAAGCAATTGGAATAGTTTCGGCTAATGCAACGCTTGGGCCCAGTAACCCTGCGATCAAACCATGGATACAGCTTTCACCCGAAGAAAAAAAGACCGAATCAAGAAAAATGGAACTTTATGCCGCCATGGTAGATAACCTTGATGAACATATTGGCCGGCTAATAGCGTTTCTGAAAGATTCAAAACAGTTTGATAATACAGTGATCGTTTTTATGTCAGACAATGGGGCTGCTGCTGAAGATTTTTTTAATGACACCCGCGGCTTCGGTCCATTTCTACGGGAACATTATAATAACAGTTATGAAAATATGGGTAAGCCTTCTTCATTTGTTTCATACGGTCCGCAATGGGCACAGGCCGGCGCTGCACCATTTAAATTGTTTAAAGGATATTCAACAGAAGGCGGTATAGTAACTCCGCTGATCATTTGTGGAAAATACGTAAAAAGAAAACCAGGTCTTCAGAAAGTATTTCTTACTGTAATGGATCTTGCTCCTGGTTTCCTTGAATTAGCTGGTATAAAATACCCGGAAATGTATGACAATAAAAAAACAGCACCCATGTTAGGTGAATCATTCCTCCCGTTTATCGGCGGAAAAACCAATATCATCCATCATACCAATTATGTATATGGACTGGAACATGATGGTCAATGCCTTTTGATAAAAGGAAGCTGGAAGATCACAAATGTCACCAAACCGTTTGATGAATCTGCATTTGCTTTGTATAACCTTGCTGAGGACTTAGGAGAAACCAAAGATCTTTCAAAGTTAAATCCAGGGAAATTTAAAGAGATGATTAAGGAATGGGAAATATTTAAAAAGAAAGTAGGTGTTATACCAAAAGAGAAGGGGGAATAGAATTTATATTAAAACTCTTAGTCCAGCATTGTGGCTATGCCTTGTTTGTGTCCCCATGAATTTTCTATGCCTTGGTTCGGGTCTCCACGAACCGTTTTGCTTAACTTGTAACTGTTTCGTGAAGACACGAACCTAAGGCGAATAGAATTTTGTACCAGGCTTTATTTTTTATATATATTTTTGAAGATCAATCTCATAAGGCGGAAGACATTTTATGACTTGCGTATATTTATGAGTTAGCTGTAATTATTATGCGAGTATTAAAGTCATTATTGATAATTTTTATTCCCATTGTCTCAACATGTCAGACGACAATGAATTCGATATTAAGACAATTACCTTCTGAATGTATCCCTGAATTGGATAACATGGGAAAAAGACTTTTACTACAAAAAAGCACATACACAATTCCTGGAGGAGATTCAATTGAAACCGTCAAATTTACGCTCGATAGTTTATCTGCAAACTACCTTCAATGTCAATCCAATTTTACTACTGGACAAAGTGGCTTCAATAGCTATGAATTGAGAAGATTTAAAACCTCACAAGGATCGGATATGATCATATTTTCAACTTATGGCGGTACCCGAGCTTCCTTTTTCCAAAATGACTTAAGAATATTTTATTTACAAAACAAAAATTTAATTGAAGATAAAAAGCAAAATTTATTGCAGAGATCGGTAAGAATAGATGATTTTTTAAAAAAGCAAACACCTGATTCGATTAAAATATTACTCGAACAAGCAATGAGTACCAGCTATTTTTTAACTACTGAAAGAAAAAATAGCATTGAGTTTACACTTTATCCAGAATATCCAGTGGCCGATTATGAAAAATGGATTATTTGCTATTCATATACATATACTTGGACAGGAAAGAAATTTATCAGGAAAATAAATAACGAAAAATAACTACAGCTAACATCATATTGGCGCAATACAGGCTGACACAAGTATGCCAAGCATTTTTAGCATTGCCACTGGGCGGACACAGCAACAATCCCGTACTGCGCCAATGCACCCCGTTATGCGCCATGCTCTTACAAAAAGTCTTAGCCGAAAAATTATCAAAAAAAGCTAATTTTATATCAATCTAAATGCCACAATTATGAAAGATTTTAAGTTACCTGAAGACTTAAGTTACAACGAGGGTTTTATAAAAGATCCTGGCACTTATCTTAATGAGAAAGGATGTGTATCGTGGCTTTTTCTTGTTGGCGAAGAATTCTCTAAAATGGACAATGGCATGTCTTACCAACAGGTTCAAGCAGCAACACCCTATAGTGCCAATGTAATTAGTGACCCCCCACGGGTATTAAACCTTGACTTGGCCCATGAACACGTTAAGGCTCTTGATTCTCTGCCGAGACCTACATTAATCTCGTGTAGAACCGGGCCTAGAGCATCTGCTGTTGCATACATGTATTCAGGGTTGAAGCTTAGTATAGATCCAAACGAGGTTATCGCTACAGCTGAGAGGGACAATGCTCCTTTCACAAAATTTGATGAACTTAAAGATTGGGTTCGTTCATCAATAGAATCCCTACGTGAAGAATCAGGTGAAAGTTGATAGCTTGACGGAATTCTACTTGTCATTTAGTCGTTAACTTGTACTTTTATTTCCAATGCCTTGATTCGTGTCCTCACCGTTTTGCTTAATTCAAGTGACCGCAACACTACTGCCGGCATCAGGTTTTGTGTAACCATGTTGAGGAAACAGCATCTTTTGACATCCATTATGTTAGCAATTATTTTGCAGAAGTCCCTGCTTCTATTTACATTTGGTAATACTAAAACTATCACTTATGAACCTGCAATTGAATGATTCAATGAACTTTCCCGACATGATGAAAGTATTAACGGAAAAATTTCCCAACTACAAGATCATACTGAAGAAAAATCCTGTCGCAGGCTTTGAATATATCCAGGTGGCCAAATCTACTTATGTAGGAGTTTGGATCAGGATATTTCCCAAAAAGGACAGGGTCATGCTCATCAAGACCATTCCTTCAACCATGGCCAGGGCGCTTTTCGGAGGCCTTATCGTCATTTTGATAGCAAATGCTGCCCAGAACAGGCTCAGGAAGGAAGTTGCTGAAGTGCTGAAAAAAGAATTCAATACAACGGAACAGAATTGAACCTTGCAAGCGGGCTTAAGCAGCATCAAATTCACCAACGTGGGTAATGCACTCACGTTGGCTTCAGAGCCCTTAACTCAAACCTGTATGCATCTAATAAAAAAGTATTTAATAGCCTGCCCCCTTGTACTTGCTATATTCCTGGCAAATTGCACCGAACATACTTCTTACAATAACTCAAATTCGAACAAAGAAGATCTCCTATTATTAGAACGCAATTGGCTACAGGCTGAATTTTCACTTGATACGTCATATATCTCCCCTATGATCCATGATTCCTGTTTAAGTATTTCTGAAGAGGGGATTCATTACAAAAGGCAATACCTGTCAGGTATGTATACAAATATCAGCCAACGAATTAAAGACAGCATTTTCGTGGATTCCTTTAAACTGGAAAATGAAATTGTGCACCAATACGACAATACTGCCGTTGTAACTTTTATCGTACATACTTTTAAGAAAAGTAAAGGTATTCCAAACGAAAAAAGGACCCGGTTTTTTGACGTTTGGGTAAAGAGCAAGGAAAGTTGGAAACTGGTAGCATCTCAGGGAACTCCGGTTAAAGAATAACAGCCAAAAAGTGTATCAAGTTACACAGACCTTTACTTTGAATAGGAATCTAATTAACAATTTTCAACACGTCATAAATATTTTGATAAAATGTACGAGCTGGTAAAAAAGAAAAGTATAGGGATGAGGATTTTAATTGGAATAATAATTTTATTCGCAATAACTCAAACACTAAAATTTTTCCTGAAAGAACCAACCCTTACTATTAATGATGAGTTGGTAAAAACGGCTAACGAAATAAATAAACATGCCCCTATCGTTATTGACAGTCTAACAACTTTTGACAATGTAAATGCACTGAAAGGAAACATTTTTCAATACAACTATACGATTAATGCTGAAAAATCAGCGGTTGACACGACCGAACTAATTAAAATAGCAAAAGAAAGTTTGTTGGAACAACTGAAAAAAAATCCAAAAGCATCCTATTTCAGAGAAAACAAAATTGAAATTCAGGCAAATTATGCAGACAAAAATGGGATACAAATTTGTAAGATTGTTGTATTGCCAAATGAATATTAATTAGCCTGATAGAACGTTGAGTAGAAAACATGAACATACAACACTAAACGTTTTAAGACCATGCAGCAACTATACATTGAGCTCGACTTTTTTGTTAGAGGAAATATATACACGTATGAGGAACTTGTAAAGATCCTTAAGTAACTTTCACCGCAAAGAATAATTTTTGAATTTAAAGCCAGGTTCGATACCTTTCTGTAGGAATCTATATCTATCACCATAAAATTTTGATCAACATGCCAATTGTAAAAATAATCGAAGTTATTGCTTCATCCGAAAAAGGAATTGAAGATGCTATAGAGCAAGCTGTTGCTGAAGCATCCAAAACTGTCAGAAATATTGATTCAGTTTATGTAAAGGATATCAAAGCACATGTGAAAGATGGTAAAGTAACTACGTATGGATGTGTATGCAAGATCTCGTTCAGGCTTGATTAAACTCAGTTTCAAAACCCGGAAAAATACCGGGTTTTATTTTTGCTCTCCGGATCGTAAGTTCATTTTACATTAAACAAAGGTAGTTCCACAAAAAATGTTGTTCCCACACCGGCTTCTGTTTCAAACCATATGTTGCCCTTTGCCTGTTCCACAATTCCTTTACTCATGGCAAGACCAAGCCCCGTACCTGAGGTTTTTGTAGTGAAATTGGGTGTAAATATTTTTGACTGCATTTCTTCAGGAATACCACTACCATTGTCTTTTATTTTTATCAACACCTTATTATCCTTTATTTCTTCCTCAATATTTATCTGTACAGTTCTATCGGCAGGTATTGCCTGCATGGCATTTAAAATAAGGTTCGTAAATAACCTGTTCAGGTGGGTTCGGTCGGCATTAACCATTAAAGGTTTTAGATCCCCGTTATGATCAATATGTATCCTGTCATCGATCGAGTGTAATTGTATGACCTGTTTAATAACTTTGTTCAGGTCAACCACTTCGTTCTTTGGATTGCCTATATTGGCAAACTGGCTAAACTCTCCGGCAATATGGTTCAGGTGTTCGATCTGCTCAACTAATGTTCTTGCCACATTGGCTGTCAGTTCTTCTACATTAGCTGATTTGTTCGCAATGGATTTTTGGAGATACTGCAGGCTCAGTTTCATAGGCGTGAGCGGGTTCTTTATTTCATGCGCTACCTGCCTGGCCATTTCACGCCATGCACCTTCACGTTCGCTTTTAGCAAGGGCTCCGGCACTTTCATCAAGTTTGCCTACCATTTTATTATATTCTTTAACCAGTTCGCCAATTTCATCATTCCTTTTCCAGTCAATAACTTCATTAAGCTTGCCCAGGTTAACTGCTTTCATTTTTTCACTGATAAAAGAAAATGAACGGGTAATTCGGTTTGTAATGAACAGCGCTATAATGCCGGCAATTAAAAATATAAATGCATTCAGGTTGATAATGGTCACCAAAAAATTTGCGATCTCTTCCTGCAACTTACTTTCACTGGTAAAATAAGGGATATTCAAATAGGCATACTCCCTCCCATTGGCATCTATTACCGGAACATAGTTACTTACAAAATTCAGTTTGCCAATCTTTTCATCCTTAAAGAATTGAACTTCCTTTTGCTTGTTCAGGTGATAATAGGCTACAGGGTCCATCTTTTTACTGATCACGCCCTTGGTGTAAGGGAGTGGCAGTGATGAGACCTGTAAATTTCCATCCAGGTCGTAGAGGTTCACATCCACCGCATGTATCTCCGATATTTTGTCAATGACCTTTTCGAGGTTCTCACGAAAAGCAGCATCATTTATTTTAACAACATTTTCAGCTAAAGACATTTCAGATAAAGAGATCCGCACTTCATTTTCCATTACATGAATAACACGACTCAGTTTTTCACGGTTACTGTTCTCATACCTGTTTATAAAAAAAAGAATGGTGGCAATACCGATCACCAAAAAAGAAAGTACACTGATGAAGATGACCGTGCCATGGATCTGGTTACGGATACTTAGTTGCCAGTAGTAATTTATCTTTCCCCTGTCGAACCTTGCCCGGATGATGATGGTTAGCAACCAAAAGATACCCGCAACCAATAAAAAGGCGCAGAATAAATAAGAGAATAGAGTGATCGTTTCTATAAACAAATTGTTCTGCTTGGCAATAATGACAACTTTTTGCGGGCCTGCTTTATACCAAAGTTCATCGTAACCCTTTTTCTTAATGGTCACAAATTCATCCCTGGGTATTTGTTGCGGAGTTAACCGGGTAGCAAAAGCGTAATCGTTATGGCTGTTTACCAACTGCAGGTTGTTATACACAGCAAATGCATATACAGGCGAACTTTCAATGGCATTATTCTTACCTCTTGAAAAAAGCTCCAGGTTCAAAGCATCTGTTTTAAATTTTTTTGGATTAGCCAGTACAAATACATAACCCAGCGTGTCGCCATCAAAATTGGTAACTGTTTTGCGGCTTATATAACTGAAGCGGTCGTATGATTCATCATAGTAGAAAAGTTCAGGAATATTGGTGGGTTTGGCCTGTGTTTTTAAAACGGTATTCAATTCATTAAACCCTGCATCATCCTGGTTAAATAGTGGTGCCTCTTTAGCATCAAACGTAAAGATCTTGGTTTCGTATTTATTGGTATAGCCCGAAAAATTTCCGTTTACCAGGCTGTCTTTAAAGAACCTGTTACTGCTGTCGTTTAGAAAGCGGTAAAAATTGCCGGCTAAATAATCATTCCTGAAATCGGTCAATAATGTATTTAAAAGTGTTTCGCTTGATGGATCGGCTTTGGTGGAGAGCGTTTCGGCATAATGCTCCCTGTCACGCAATTCCTTTTTACCGTTCTCTAAAACTATAACGCTGGTAATGGTCAATGAAAAAAAGAAAAGCCAGAAGATAAACCCGGTTGAACTTATCTTATGTACAGCCACCGGAAGGTTATCCCTGTTCAATAAAAGCAGGTAAATGATAAGCCATGCCAGGATGAATAATTCGAACCCGGCATTTGCAATACTGGACTGAAATGTTAGGTAAACAAGGCCGCAAACAGCAACCGCAAGGTATAAACCCGGAAAATTTTTAGGGAACAGCGGCTGGATCATGTACACCAGGATCTGGCTCAATAAAAAATAAGCGATGGCAATACAGCATAGAACAAGGAAACCTATTACACTGTAAATATTCAGGGTAAAGAAATTGATCACATCAAATGATATCTGCGAATCGGCCACCATACTCCGTATCACCTGGCCGCAGATAAATGTTGCCGCCAGCAATATAACGCAAAAGCCAAGCAGGATCAACCATTTAAACCATAACTTATTGCTTGATACGACAATTTTCTTTTCGTGTAATTGATTATGGATGAATAATACGATCCAGGTAAACAGCACAGAATTTATGAGCAGGTCGCCCAACGAACGGAACACAAAGTTTGAACCGTAGATCGAAGGGTCAAATAATTCAAATTGTCTGAAATTTAACGGCAAAGGGAAATAATAACTCAGTAACCTCAGCATAATGATCACAGGTATTACAAAGATCAATGATCTTATAAAACCTTGACTGACCGCAATTCTTGTAGCCAGTAAGTGAATGAATACCAAAACCAGTATTGCGGTAAGTATGCGTAACCAAACAGCAAGCATATTATTTTGGGGAACAACATTGCCTGATCTTTCAGTGAGGTAAAACAACCTGGTTCCGTTTATAGATCTTACAACAGTATTCGTTGGCTCATCTGCAATATTATACCTGCTTTCTATGTCTTTGCCGGCTGTAAAACTATTTACCAGGTAGGTGTTGGTTACAAAATAATTCCATTTCACCGGCATCAGTGCCACCGTATTACTTTTTGCAGTCATCTTCTTATGCCATACATAATAACCGTTATCCAGTTTAACAAAACCGGTACTGTCCGGCGAATCAAGTACCTGCTGGGTTGGTACAACGGTTTGTGTGTTCCAGAAGATCAATTGCTGAAGCCCTATGTCATTTACAAAATACCTGTAAATAAAATAGGGCTTATCTGCTAATCGCTGCAGTAGTTGCTCGTCAAATGTATTGTCGTTTATTTTCCTGGTCAGTGCTGTATCCTGTAACAGTTTTTCAAAATCCTTTTCCTGGTCATGCACATAGCTCTCAATATTCTTACCCACTGTAGCCACCGATGAATTACCCGACCAATAATTATCAACGATAAAAGAAAACGCAATAAGACATGCTGCAATGATCAGCAGGTAACTGTTCCTGAATAAAATATGCTTATAGGAAAAACTGTTTTGCAATGATGGTTTTATATTGATGGTTTCTTTTTGATCCTGTTCCAGATACCGTCCATTTCTTCCAAACTCAGGTCATGCAGGTATTTTCCGTCTTTTAAAGCTTCCGCTTCCATTTGGGTAAACCTGTTTATGAACTTTTTATTGGTCCGTTCCAGCGCATTTTCAGCATCTACATGCAAAAACCTTGCAAAGTTTACCAAAGAGAAAAAAACATCGCCCAATTCATCCTCCATTTTACTGATATCGCCCGATTCAATGGCTTCGAACAGCTCCTTTTTCTCTTCTTCTACTTTTTCCCAGACCTGCTCTTTCGTGTCCCATTCAAAGCCCACCTGTTTAGCCTTCTCCTGTAAGCGCATGGCCTTAACCATCGACGGTAGGGATTTGGGAACACCACTTAACACAGAGGCCTTACCTTCCTTAAGCTTCAGTTTTTCCCAGTTCTTTTTAACGTCTTCCTCATCATTAACGTGGATAAGTCCTGCACCTGCAGGAGGATATATGTGCGGGTGCCTGCTTATTAATTTTTCGCAAACGCCGTTTATTACCTCATCCAGGGTAAACTGTTTTTGTTCTGCCCCAATTTTGGCATAAAAAACGAGGTGAAGCATGATATCACCAAGCTCTTCCTTAATACCTGCCCAGTCGTTTTCTGTAATAGCATCCGCCAGTTCATAGGTTTCCTCAATTGTTAACTGCCGGAGCGTTTGTATGGTTTGCTTTTTATCCCATGGGCATTTTTCACGCAGGGCATCCATGATCTCCACTAACCTGTTAAAGGCATTGCCATTTTCCAAAGACGTCATTTTTTATAATTTAAAAAGAGAATAAAACATAAAGATCAAAAATAAAAGCGTGATGGTTATAAAAAGCAGGAAGCAAAGCAACAGGAATTTAAAGATCGTCTTTGTCCTTCGTTGCCGGTAGAACTTACGCATGGCTTTATAGAGATAAAATAACATGCCAAAACCCAGGATCGTTTCTACGATGCTTACCAGGTTCCAGTGCAGTTTAGCATTTAATGCACCCAGTCCAAACATGACCAGCATGGCAATAAAAATGAAAATATAAAAATGGATACTGAATATGCCATGGCTCACATAGTAATATTCTTTTCGCCGCCTGTAAAGCAGTTTTAGCCAAAGCGCAAAGATCGGCAATGAGATAAAGAACATTTGAGGCAGGCTGTGTAACATGATATTCATAAAAGCATTGAATACCCCTCCTGCATTATTTTTATATTTTTCATTTATTTCGATACTCTTATAAATGAGCTGTTTTACAAACCAGTTATGTTTTGCCTTACCCGATCTGAGGGCCGAATCGAAGTCAGCTTTCGATTTATAATCTTTAGCACTGAGCCTGATCACCTTTCCGTTAAACATGCTGTCATAATATTGTTTAAACTCCGCCCTGGTCATAGGTTTTGCTTCCCTATCATCGTCTTCATTAAGTTCTTTTGTAAACTTATTAAAGGACAGTGAATCCATCTGTTCGATCTGCGCCAATGTTTTTTTATTGATCGTGGCCTGGCTGATCAACCGCTGATTATCAATTTTAAACAGGGAAAAAAATATCAAGAAGAAAAAAGCCGAAGTAAAAATGTACATCCGTATTGGGTTAACATAGCTGGCCCTTCGGCCATTCATATATTCCAATGACAAAAAACCGGGGCGGGAAATCAAATATTTCAGGGTACTGAAAAGCTTGCCGTCAAAATGGGTAATGTCCTGGAAAAAGTGAGAAATGAGGTGCCAGACCGTTTCTTTTGTTTCAATATTTTCCTGTCCGCAAACCTGGCAAAACCTGCCCTGTACTTCCGCATTACAGTTAAGGCAGTTTTTTTCCGATCTTTCTTTAAGATGGCTCATGAGCATTAATTTTGTTAAAAATAATAAAGTTTAG
>JBDSXS010000048.1:0-12341 GCA_039926045.1 Ferruginibacter sp. | reverse complement strand
GAGATCATTTTGATAAACAGCAGTAAAAACTTCCACTCTCCTGGCATCCAGCATCGGGCATAATAATACATTTTCACCTGCACCGGGGATAAGCTCCAATGCGGAGGCTGTTAAAACTTCCAGGCTGCTTATTGTGATCAATGGTTTTTTCAAAGCATAGCACAATCCTTTTGCACTTGCCATACCAACCCTTAGACCGGTATATGAACCCGGACCGGAAGTAACAGCTACAGCATCTATATCTTTTAAAATTATACCGGTGGTTTTTGTTAATTGCTCAATAGCAGATTGTAAAAAAGAGGCATGTTCTTTTTGAGATTCGCTACTAATGGATTGTATTATCATGCCATTTTTTGCAAAACTTACATGTGCTTTTTCAGAAGCGGTATCTATATTTAAAATAAGGCTCATTGATTATTTGCGCTTGCTTCTTTGATCAATAACTCCGAAGGCTGATAACGGGCATCAGTTGAATTCAATTTTTGAAGTAATGATAAAATATTATTTGTGCCGATCATTTCTGCCCATTCAAAAGGACCATAAGGATAGTTAGTTCCAAGTTTCATCGCGGTATCGATCTCGGTTTTGCTGCTGACATTATCTTCAACAGCAAAATAAGCTTCATTAATGATCATAGCAATAATTCTTGCCGTAATAAAACCAGGTTCATCCTTTACCGTGTTGATCTTAATATTAAGCGAATTAAAAATGGACAAAATGTTTTCATCAATATGCCCGGCAAGTTCCCAAACCGGGCGGCTTAAAAATGTAGCCCATCCGTTTATTCGCAAAACATTTTCCGGTGCCTGCAGTTCAGTTAAGCTTTCAACTACCGAATTAATAAAAACCGGTTTTTTAAAAGAGCCAAATCCTGGTAAAACAGTATTGTTCTGTAAGCTGAAGAAAGCGTCAGCATTTGCATGCTGATCAAATTCCTTTGCATCATCAACCCTTTGCCAGTCAATATTGATCCCCAAGCGGTTCACCTCATTCCATTGTTCATCTGACGCAGCTACCACAATAGTCATAATTTTTTTTACAAAAATAGGTGGTTGATAAAATATATATTTGCAATTCTTAAAATAAACTGTAATAAATACATGAAAACAATAATTAACACCGCAAACGCCCCGGCACCGATCGGCCCCTATAACCAGGCTGTAATGAGCGGCAATATGCTTTTTATCTCGGGACAGATCGCTTTGATCCCCGGCACCACTGACCTGGCAAATACAGATATTGCAACAGAAGCAAACCAGGTTATGAAAAACCTGCAGGCAATACTTGCAGAAGCAGGATTGGAATTTGCACATGTTGTAAAAACAACAATTTTTTTAAGCGATATGAATTTATTTACCGCAGTTAATGATGTGTATGGCAGTTATTTTTCATCGGACTACCCTGCCAGGGAAACAGTTGCCGTAAAAGGATTGCCTAAAAATGTCAATGTCGAAATCAGTATGATCGCCATAAAATGAGTATAGAAAAATTAGTAATCATAACGGCTAAAGTTCATCCTGAATTAATTGATACTTTGGAAAAAAAGGGTTTTACAGTAATGTATCTCCCGGTAATAACTTATGATGAGTTAAGCGGACTTATTGACAAGGCTGAAGGGATCATTGTGACCACAAGAATAAAAATTGATAACACAATTTTAGACAAAGCGATTTTGCTTAAATGGATAGGAAGGTTGGGTAGCGGTATGGAATTAATTGATGTGGCTTATGCGGAGGCCAGGGGAATAAAATGTGTAAGCAGCCCGGAAGGAAACCGAAATGCCGTGGCTGAACATGCGCTGGGTTTATTGTTGAATTTATTAAATAAGATTGATAGCAGTTATGAAGAAATAAAGAGCGGTAAATGGATACGGGAAGAGAACAGGGGTATTGAATTGACTGGTAAAACTGTAGGCATTATTGGCTTTGGAAATACCGGCAGCAGCTTTGCCAAATTACTTGCTGCTTTTGATGTAACCATATTGGCTTATGATAAGATCAAATACGGTTTTGGTCATGACCAGATAAAAGAAGCCAACTTGGATCATATCTGCCGTTATGCCGATGTGATAAGTTTTCATGTTCCGCTTTCGGATGAGACCAGGCATATGGCCAATGCCGAATTTTTCAGATCACTTCAGCGAAAACCTTATATTATTAACACTTCAAGGGGCTCTGTAATAGAGACAACAGCATTAATCGATGCTTTAAAACAAAATATTATCTCGGGTGCAGCGTTAGATGTATTGGAGAATGAGCGGTTAGATAGCTTTTCAACGGCAGAGAAGGAGCAAATGAGCTATCTGACTAAGCAGCCCAATGTATTACTAACACCGCATATAGCAGGCTATTCTACCGAAGCCTTTTATAAAATGAGTGCGGTAATTATAGAAAAGCTGGAAATATAAATTTTTTACTATTTTTGTAATACATGCAACGCCTTAGGCTATCTGAGGCGTTGTATTTTTTTTATTTGTTTAAACTGAATTTTATGAATGCAACTAATTATGTAACAGCAGAAACATTCGAAAGGTTAAAAGAAGAGCTGCAGCATATGAAGGGTGTTGACAGGCCGGCAGCAAGTTATGCCATTGCAGAAGCAAGGGAAAAAGGCGACCTGAAAGAAAATGCAGAATATGATGCAGCCAAAGAAGCACAAGGTATGCTTGAGGCAAAAATAAAGCAACTGGAAGGCGTTCTTTCCAATGCCCGTATCCTGGATGAAAGTACTATTGATACGAGCAAGGTATCTATACTAACCAAAGTAACTTTAACCAACCTCAATACTAAAAAGAAGGTTACTTATAAGATCGTTTCGGAAAACGAAGCTGATTTGAAACTCGGAAAACTTTCAGTAACTTCTCCCATCGGGCATAGCCTTTTAGGAAAAGTTATTGGTGATGTAGTGGATGTACAGGTGCCAGCGGGTATCATGAAATTTAAGATCGAGAATATCGAGCTATAATTATTACTAATGATTTTTAGCCCATCAGCCAGCTGGTTGATGGGTTTTTTGTACCGTATCTTTACCAAAACGTTTATTATGTCTGTATTTTCAAAAATCATCAGTGGGGATATACCCTCTCATAAAATTGCAGAGAGCGAAAAGTTCATAGCTTTTTTAGATATTGAACCGCTGGTACCCGGGCATGTATTGGTGGTACCAAAAATTGAAGTTAATAAGATATTTGATGTGCCCGATGATTACCTGGCTGAGATGCTGGTGTTTGCAAAACCCATTGCCCACGCTATTGAAAAAGCATTCGATTGTAAAAGATGTGGCATCAGTGTAATTGGCCTGGAAGTGCCACATGCCCATATGCATTTGATCCCTATCAATTCAGCCAATGACCTGAATTTTACAAGGGACAAACTAAACCCCACGCAGGAGGAATTAAGATCAGTAAGGGAAAAGATACTGGCAAAGCTATAATAAGCTTATGCTGGCAAGTATATTATTCGAGTTCCCTCTCCTTTGGAGAGGGGTTGGGGTGAGGCCTATTTTACCTGTAACCTGAAGCCAACACCATGAATTGTTTCCAGCACAATATTTGGATCGGCTTTAAAATGTTTACGCAGTTTGGTTATGAACACATCCATGCTGCGCCCCAAAAAATAATCATCTTTACCCCAAACATTCAATAATACTTCATCCCTTTTTAATACTTTGTTTTCGTGTTGTGCAAAAAAACGAAGCAGGTCCGACTCTTTTTGAGTGAGTGTAATGACTTCTTCGCCCGTGTATATTTTTAATTCGTTGACCACAAATTTCAACTTGCCTAAATGGTAAACTTCTTCAGTATCGGCCTGTAATTTTTTCGTACGCCTTAAAAAAACCTCCATCCTTAATATCAATTCTTCAATGCTGAATGGCTTGGTCATATAATCATCGGCCCCGGATTGAAAGCCCTTTACCTTATCTTCCTGTAAACTCTTTGCGGTTAAGAATATGATCGGTACCACATCACTTAACTGTCTTATTTTTTTTGCCAGTGAAAAACCGTCCCGTACCGGCATATTTATATCCAGCAGGCATATATCAAATTCCTTTTTCTGAAATTGTTGCCAGGCCACCTCGCCGTCAGGGCAATGGGTTACTTCAAAACCAATATCCTGTAAAGAGTCTTTAATTACAAAGCCAAGCGAAAGATCATCTTCGGCCAATAATACTTTTCCTTTTGACATGTTGTATATTTTATTTCCAGGGTACTTTAATAGTAAATGAACTTCCTTTCCCTGGTTCGCTTATCACTTCGATTTTTCCGTGATGCGTATCAATAACTTTTTTTACAAAATTCAGTCCCAGTCCAAATCCTTTGCCGGTATGCAGTTCACCATCCTTTATCCTGTAAAAACGTTCAAATATTTTCTTTTGATGTTCTGTTGCAATACCTATGCCATTATCTTTTACAGTGATGCAAAAATAACTGCCTTCCATCTTCGTACTTACATCAATAACCGGAGTTGCTGCATATTTGATGGCATTTTCGATCAGGTTGATCAAACACAACCGTAAATACGCTTTGTCGGCGTTGATCATGGCATCAGGCATTTCAAAATGTTTTTGAACAACAGCATTTTTTTGTTCAATATACGGGTGCAGGTCATTAATAGATTCCCCGATGAGCTTATTGGCATCAAAGACCTCTTTTTCAAGAGGCAGCCTACTCCTGTCAGTATAAGCGATCTCTAAAAGCCGTTGTACCTGTATTTGCAGATGTGATGTTTGTTCATGAATGATACCGGCATAGTTTTCGAGTTTATCCGGTTTTTCAATGATATTTTTCTGTTGTAAAACGTCAGCGGCAATTTTAATTACGGCCAGCGGAGTTTTAAATTCATGGGTAAAATTATTGATAAAATCTTTTTGTGTTTCGTTAAAGAATTTTTGCCGGTACAGGTAAAAAATGCTAAAGCCCAAACCGATCAATACCAGCAATAGCAAACCGCTGGAAGCGATCCAGAACATCATTTGGTTAATGATGTACTGCCCCCGGTGCGGAAAATATAAAGCGATATAAGCATAATCACGTTTATAAACAGACAGTTCTTTTTCTTTACTGGACGGAAAGTAAGAGTCCGGCAGGTCAATATATTGCTCAGTAGTATATTTATTTTCTACTGCGTTGTAAATAGCAACCCGGCAATCCGAGTATACATCAAAATCTGTAAGCTCTGCTTTTATATTTACCCAAAGCTGTTCAAGATTGGGGCTGCAATCGATCTTCAATAAATATACATCGGGGCTAACATTCTCAACTACTTTTTGAACATTATCGGTTGCATCATTAACCAGTTCCATATCGGTGTATAAACTGCGGACACTTTTTGAAATATTGATATTGAACTGCTTCTCTTCATATAAATAAACCTTTTGTAACCATATCAGCTGAATGGCCACAATGATCGTGATCAGTACCGTACTGGTTAAAATTACCAACCGCAATGTTTTTGAACGAATGACCATCTGTGTAGATCTTATTAATAAAGCATGAAATTAAACTGCACCCGGTTAAGTTTTGTTAAAAGCAGGTTAAGCAAATTGCTTCACTTGCGGATCTTAATTTTGCCGGGATTCTTTGCCAGGAAATCTTTCCAACCATTTACTTTTTCACCGCCACCGGGCAAAACTGTCTTTTGCTGAAAATAATGGCATACGGCTACTGCCAATGCATCTGTAGCATCATAGTGTTTTGGATCTTCAGTAAATGCCAATATCTGCTGCAGCATTTTCATTACCTGCTCCTTTGCAGCATTGCCGTTGCCGGTAATGGATTGTTTTACTTTTTTGGGTGAGTACTCTGTTACATCAAGCCCATGTCTCATAGCGGCAGCAATGGCCACGCCCTGTGCCCTGCCAAGCTTGAGCATACTTTGTACATTCTTTCCAAAGAAAGGGGCTTCAATGGCAAAAGTGTCGGGCTGGTATTTGGTGATAAGACCACTGACCGTATTAAAGATCAGCTGAAGTTTTTTATAACCGTCTTTAACTTTCCCGGGTTGCAAAACGCCCATCTCCAGTAAGGTAATTGTATTGCCCTGCACTTTTACCAGGCCGTAACCCATGATGATGGTTCCCGGATCGATCCCTAAAATGATACTTGTTTTATTTTGCAAACTGCTTTAATTTTTTCAACCTTATTACTTCGCTTTTCAAGCTACGTAGTATTTAATAATAATTGAACTAACATTGTGTATTGAACAAAAGTATCAAAATATTACTCAAATGGTTTGTTGCCCCCCTGCTGGCGGCCTGGTTGTTTTATTCTTTATACCAGCAGGTAAAGGCTCAGCCTGATATTGATGCCTCCATTGCACTCATAAAAGCTATGCCCTTTGGTGCCCATGCCTGGAAATTCTGGATGGTCGTTTTATTTGTTTTTGTAAACTGGGGTATGGAAGCACGTAAATGGCAATTGCTGATGAAAGCCGTGCAACCCATAAGTTTTGTCACTGCATTCAAAGCTGTTTTATGCGGGGTAACTGTTTCCTTAAATACGCCCAACCGGATCGGTGAATACGGAGGCCGTATTCTTTTTGTGCATGAGGGTAACCGTATCAAGGCCGTTACACTTTCTATTGCGGGAGGCATGGCGCAATTAATTGTTACAATGCTGATGGGTTGTATGGGGTTAACTTATTTATTGTTTACCATGGATACATCAGGCAACCTGATGGGTATATCTGTTTTTTGGATAAGAATATTTTTGTCGGGCAGTATTATCGGAACAATTGTTTTTGTTTTTTTCTTTTTCAGGATGAACTGGCTGATACGTATATTGGAAAAACTGCCTTATGCAGACCGTTTTTCGAAGTACATCAACGTTTTGGAAGCCTTTGATGTAAAAATTTTGTTAAGGTTACTGTCTATATCGTTTTTCAGGTATGTAGTCTTCGTTTTACAATACATCTTTATGCTTCAGTTATTGCAGGTAGAGCAAAATGTTTGGTCCGGGTTTTGGATAATAACCGTTATGTTCTGGATATTGGCGATCATTCCGTCCTTTGCCATTGCAGACCTGGGCATAAGAGGTACCGTTGCAAAAACATTGTTTTCTTATAGTACTAACACGATGGGGATACTAACCACAACTTTTGGAATATGGTTTGTAAACCTTTTTATACCGGCTTTAATCGGAAGCTTATTAATTTTAGGAATTAAAATAAAGAAAGAAAAATGATCAGATACTTTAGAATGGGTTTATTGATTACAGGATTTTGCAGTTTAAGTTTTACATCAACATTTGATAATTGCAAAATAAGAAACACTGCTTTTAAAGCTGATGAGGAAATTAAAATGAAGGTTTTTTACAGTACCCTCGGTATGTATGTGGGTGCAGGGGAAGCTGTTTTCACTTCTTCGCTGGAAAGACTTAATGGTAAACCTGTATATCATTTTACAGGTACCGGTTCAACCTATTCTTTTTTTGATAACTTTTTTAAAGTAAGGGATAAATACGAAAGTTATGTAGATACTGCAAACCTGCTGCCTATAAAATTTGTCAGGAATGTAGATGAAGGAGGATACAAAAAATATAATAATGTAACATTTAACCAGTCTACTAATACGGCAATAAGTACAAATGGTGTATTTAAGGTCACGGATTGCATCCAGGATGTGGTGAGCATGGTTTATTATTGCCGGAATATAAATTTCGATAAGTATAAAGTGAATGACAAGATCCTTTTTGATATGTTCCTGGATGACGAGATTTTTCACATGTACATCCGCTATATGGGCAAAGAAAAGATCAAGACCCGTTATGGAAAATTCAATGCCATAAAGATCAGGCCACTATTGATCAAAGGAACCATTTTTGAAGGCGGTGAAAAAATGACTGCCTGGCTAAGCGATGATCCCAATCATTTATTGTTAAGGGCAGAAAGCCCTATAGCTGTAGGAAGCATCAAAGTAGATATGATGAGTTATAAGAACCTGAGATATCCTTTAAGTGCTTTTATTGGGATAAGATAAAGTTGCCTGGCTACAAAAGAATGTATAACAGCATTATCTAAATGTAATAAAGAGAATTGAAATGATAATGTATTATTAGTGGCCTGACAATTACAGATCGCCCAGTTTAAACCGTTCATTAACTTTTATTCCTTTCTCTGTCATTTGCAGACTGCAGCATTCTATCAACGGGTCATGTTCAAAGAACAAAACATAATCATTTTGTTGTGCTTCGGTAAGAAATGACCTTTTTTCATTTAAAGTAGTTAGCGGAAACATATCATAAGCCATTACATAAGGGAGAGGAATATGTGCGGCTGATGGTAAAAGGTCGGCCATGAACACAATTGTTTTCCCTTTGTAATTTATTTTGGGGAGCATCATCGAATCTGTATGGCCACTTACTGTAAAAAAAGAAAGGTTGGCCGTGAGTTGTGAGTCGTGAGACGTGAGTGCGGAGCCGGTTGATGTACCAGTACTGACGTCAAAAAATTTCAATTGCCTGCTTTCCTGTATGGGGATGATATTTTCTTTCAAAAAACTTGCCTTTTCCCTTGCATTGGGTTCTGTAGCCCATTTCCAGTGATGTTCATTGCTCCAGTAGGTTGCATTCTTAAATGCAGTCACTAATTTATCCCCGTCCCTTACAATACTTCCGCCACAATGGTCAAAGTGAAGGTGCGTTAAAAAAACATCTGTAATATCATTTTTTGTAAAACCATGTTGGGCCAAAGACTTATCCAGCGTATCATCGCCATGCAAATAGTAATGCCCGAAAAACTTTTCATCCTGTTTATCGCCCATCCCGTTATCTACCAGGATCAATTTGCCTTCATCTTCTATCAATAAACAACGCAATGCCCAACTGCACATATTATTTTCATCGGCAGGGTTAAGTTTGTTCCAGATACTTTTGGGCACCACACCAAACATGGCGCCGCCATCTAATTTAAAATAACCGGTGTTGATGGTATATAATTTCATGATTGTTCTGCCTGTTGTTTTTTTAATGCGGTAAACAAAATTAATAAACCAATAAGGAAAAACACGCCTAAAGCCAACACCGATCCCCGCTGTGATCCCGTTAATTCTGTAATATATCCAAAACTGAACATGCCGATCACCACGGCTATTTTTTCTGTTACATCATAAAAACTGAAGAAAGAAGCAGTGTCTTTGGTTTCGGGCATTAATTTGCTATAGGTACTTCTGCTTAAAGATTGAATACCCCCCATTACAAAACCAACGCAGGCGCCTAAAATATAAAACTGCACAATAGCATGCTTAGGCACGAAGTATGCCGCAATACAGATCAATATCCAAAAGAAGATCACGATCATCAGTGCTTTAAAATTACCAATGCGGCCCGATAATTTACTGATGAAAAAAGCACCTGGTATAGCAACTAGTTGAATGAGTAAGATAGCTATGATCAAATTCGTTACCGGAATTTCCAGTTCACTTTTACCATAGAGTGTGGCAGCCAGCATTACGGTTTGTACACCCATATTATAAAAGAAAAATGCTCCCAGGAATCTTTTAATAACGGGCATGTTCTTCAACTGCTTCCATACAATTATTAATTCTTTATAACCGTTGCTGATGATATTGCCCTGGGATGATGTATTACCGGCCGCAATGGGGTTAGGTAACCTCGACAATGAAAAGTATCCAAAGCCGAGCCACCAGATACCAACCAATAAAAAAGATATCCTCGATCCCCCACTTTCATCAGTTCCAAACCAGTCGCTTTTCATTACAAATACAAAACAGATCACCTGTAAAATAACACTGCCCACATAACCGTAGGCAAACCCTCTTGCACTCACCCGGTCCCGGTCTTCAGGCGCTGCAATTTCCGGAAGGAATGAATTACTGAAAACATAACTGCTCCAGAAACAAATGCAGGCAAGGATCAAACAGGCGATACCGACCCATAAGGTTTGCAGATCTTTAAAAAAGAACAACATACCACAGGCAATGCTGCCAATAGTAAAAAAGAAAGCCATGAACTTTTTTTTATTGCCTTTAAAATCGGCAATAGAAGTAAGGAGCGGTAATATCAAAGCAACGATCAGCAAAGCAAAACCAATGGCGTAATTATACAGCGAAGTGTTTACAAACTCCCGCCCCATAAAATGGACATAAGACACTCCATCAACTGTACGCTCGGCAGTCATGGCTTCATAATAAGCCGGAAAAATAGTTGAAGTGATCACCAGGTTATACACCGAGTTGGCCCAGTCGAACATGGCCCAACCATTGATAACTTTTTTAGAAGCAGTCTGCATGGTTCTTAATTAAGGAAGAATGAAAATAGTAAATATCATGCGAATAGCTGCAAAAAACAACCCCTGCAGTTTTGCAGGGGCGCCCGGTTGAATATGTAGCAGTTAGTATTGGGCCTTATTTAGTGGTATCCGAAACGGGTTTGGCATACCCCAGATTCTTGAACGCCTCCAGGTTTTCATTGGTTAACTGGATGGTAACAGGCGCTTTATTAAAAACCATTTCTGAAATAAAAGCGCCGAACAATAAAAAATTAGTTTCATAAGCCGGTGTGATCTTTGATGCATCCACCACAAAATTGAGGTTGAAGGTGTCTTTAACTTTTACGATCTGAACGGTTGAATTGATGCTGTCCTGGAAATACTCCTGTTCCTTTAAATAGTTGGCCAGTTTTTTTGCCAATGCTTCATCAACACCATTGCCCTTATAATACACATTGTGTTTGGCATCTAATTTATATTCTTTGCCATAGTTTTGCATGCAACTACTGATGCTTATTGCAATAGCTGCCGTGAGGAGTACCTGAAGGATCTTCATGTTGGTTGTATTTGTGAAGTAATATTAGATGATCTTCTTTGATGAGCACATACCCTGTGCAGGGTATATTAGGAACTGAGATACCCCGTATATATCAATACGAGTAATATAATGCCAACCACGATCCTGTAATAGCCCCATATTTTAAAACCATACTTCTTTAAAAACCCTATAAAGAATTTAATGGCAAGTAAGGCTACAACAAATGCCACCAGGTTGCCAATGGCCAGTTGTTTTATTTCGTTGGAGGAGAAGTTGCTATGGTCCTTATAATACTGTAATAATTTATACCCGGTTGCTGCCAGCATGGTAGGTACGGCCAAAAAGAAAGAAAATTCTGCAGCGGCACTACGGGTTAATTTTTGCTGCATACCACCAATAATGGATGCTGCACTCCGGCTTACCCCAGGTATCATGGCAATGCATTGCCATATGCCGATCATGATGGCTTTAAAAAAACTAATATCTTTTTCTTTATCAACCTCCGGATTTTTAAAAACATTATCAATGAATAATAAAATGATACCGCCGGCTAAAAGCGAAACAGCAACTGTGGTTGAACTTTCCAGTAAGGCATCTATTTTCTTTGAGAACAAAAACCCTAATATCAATGCCGGGATAACGCCAACAGCAATTTTTGCATAGAACTGCCAGTTCTTAAAGTCGAAGAATTTCTTCCAATACAAAACAACTACCGCTAAAATGGCGCCCAGCTGTATGGCAATGGTAAAAACCTTGCTGAAATCATCTGGCGGTATATTAAGAATTTTTTCAGTGATGATCATATGGCCGGTGGAAGAGACCGGTAAGAATTCTGTTAAACCCTCTACTATTGCAATGATGATGCTTTGTATGATGTTCATAAATTTTCTATTAAATGAAAAAAGCGAAGTAATCAACTCCGCTATATTCTTAATTTTTAATTTTTAATTCTTAATTGCTTTTCGATTTCTTCATGATAGCAAAGATCTCAATAATGAAACCTGCAATGATCAGCAATGGAGCGATCGTAATACGGGTAGCACTGTACACTTCATCTTTATTAAATAATTTGGGATCGCTGCTTCTGCCGCCGGCCATTAAAAAAAAGCCCAATGCTATTACCCCCAGCCCGATCAGCATCCACATATAATTTTCTTTTCCAAACAGCGGGGTAGCATGTGCAGCTGTGGTAACTGGTTTTTTTTCTTTGTTCATTTTTATTTAGTTGAAGCCGCAATTTAATATAAATCATCCAATTTCATGCGCAGGTATTTAATTACCGAACGATGGGTGCTGAATAAGGATATACTGATACCCAGTACAATGATCGCTAAAAACAACAGGATCATGCTCATATTATCATGTAAAACTTTAAAACTTGGAGCCATCGACTCGATCAGTAATACAGTGAACCAGACAGCAATAATGGCAATGGCTGATGAAATGAGCCCGTTTATAATGGCCCTGATATTGATGGGCCGGGCAATAAACCCCCGGGTTGCACCAACCATCTGCATGGTCTTTATTAAGAACCGGTTACTATACATGGCCAGCCTGATGGTATTATCAATTGAAAAAAC
>JBDSXS010000047.1:0-33327 GCA_039926045.1 Ferruginibacter sp. | reverse complement strand
TTACCCCCCCCCCCCCCCCCCCCACGGATAATTTTTAACTGTGAACGGAAAGCGGCTTAAATTTATCTTTTAAGTAGTTTTGGATAATGAATAAATTTTTCTTTTGGGGATTAATATTTGTACATGTACTTTTGTATTCCTGTGCCTTAACCAAAAACTATAATCCTCAAAAAAAATATTCTTCACAACAATTACAACAGGATTATTCTTTACTTAGAAGTATACTTGAAACAAAACATCCTTCGCTTTACTGGTATACATCCAAAGACAGCATGGATATGTATTTTGAAAAATACTTCAGTGCCATTAATGACAGTATGACAGAGCAGCAGTTTGGCTGGAAGATCATTGCTCCGCTTACTGATAAAATTCATTGCGGGCACACCAGCTTTAGCAGGAGCAAAGCATACAACAACTGGGTTGCAGGCAGAAAGCAAGCTTCCTTTCCGCTTTTTATGAAGTGCTGGAACGATACCATGGTTGTTACCAATAACCTGAACAGGAAGGATTCCATTTTAAAAAGAGGTACACTCATCACTTCAATAAACGGCTTAAAAAACCCTGAACTTAAAGAGATCATGTTTAATTATATGACCGAAGATGGTTATGCCAATAATGTAAACTATATCAGGCTGAGCACCAACTTTCCTTATTATCACCGTAATATTTTTGGTATCACTAAAACCTATGCGGTAACTTATGTAGACAGCGCCGGCACTGAGCGTCGCATTAATATCCCGGTCTTTGATCAATCCGCAGACAGCAGCAGGAAAAGAGATAGTCTTATTGTAAGAGTGGCGCCACGCAAAAGAGAAACACGGAAGAAAAAATTGCTAGATCTAAGATCTCTTGCTGTTGACACTGCCAATAACACAGCGATAATAACCCTCAATACTTTTTCCTCGGGCAGCCTGCGTAAATTTTACCGGCAAACATTCAGGTACATTAAAAGGGCGGGGATCAGTAGTGTGATACTTGATATCAGGAATAATGGCGGCGGAAGGATCAGGCTCTCAACCCTCTTAACAAAATATGTTAGCCGGGCAAATTTTAAAGTGGCCGACACTTCTTTTGCTGTTGCAAAGTCTTTGCGGCCTTATTCAAAATATATAAAGCAAAGTTTTATTAATAACCTGGGCCTCTTCTTTCTCACTAAAAAAAATAAAGACGGGCTTTACCATTTTGGTCATTGGGAAAGAAAACTGTACAAACCAAAAAACAATAATCATTATGCGGGTAATTTGTATGTGCTTATAAACGGGAATACATTTTCAGCTGCGGCCTTATTCAGCAATGCGATAAAGGGGCAACCTGATATTGTTTTTGTTGGAGAAGAAACCGGGGGAGGTTGGCATGGCAACAATGGAATTTTAATTCCGGATATTATTTTGCCTAATACGCATTTAAGAGTAAGGCTTCCTTTATTCAGACTTGTGCAATATAACCATGTGCCAAAAGATGGCAGGGGGATACAGCCGGATATTTATATCGGCACCAACTATGATGCGCTGATGAAAGGGGTTGATTATAAAATGAAGGTAGTGATGGACTTGATCAAAGCTAAAAAATAAATAGGCCTAGAGACCAAAGTAGAAAAGGTGAGCTTGTTATTCAATATTAAATGAATCTGCATCTTTCCAAAAAGGAAATTTGGATCTTACGTCATCAAGCATTTCTTTCTGCAGCGTTATTGTATTTACATCTTCTTCATCAGCCATGTGATAAAGCACCTGTCCAAGCGGATCAATTACCAAACTGTTGCCGCTGTAATAAATATTATTCGCATCGCTGCCTACCCTGTTCACGCCCACAACATAACATTGGTTCTCGATGGCCCTTGCACACAATAGTGTTTTCCAGGCATGGCTGCGGCGCTCGGGCCAGTTGGCAACATAAATCAGTACATCATATTCATGTGCGTGGGAAAACTCCTCCCCTTTCGGGGAAGGTTGGGAGGGGGCCTGCCTGGCCCAAACCGGGAACCTCAGGTCATAACAAACCAATAAATTTATTTTCCATCCTTTTACAGATGCGATCAACCTTTTATTACCAGGGCTGTAATGTTTATCTTCTTCTCCGTAAGCAAACAAATGGCGCTTATCATAATAGCCATATTGTTCGTTAGGTAACATCCATACCAGCCGGTTATAATAATTTCCTTCGTCTGCGATCATGATACTTCCTGTGAGTATGATCCCGTTTTCGCGGCTTACCCTTTTCATCCATTCAACCGTTTCGCCATCCATGGTTTCGGCAAGCGTTTCGGGCCTCATGCTAAACCCCGTGCTGAACATTTCGGGCAAAATAACTATTTCGGTTTTTTCTTCAATGCCCCTTATCTTTTGCTCAAGCAAACGAAGGTTAGCCGATCTTTCTTCCCAGATCAAATTGCTTTGTATGGTAGTAATGGTGAGGGTTGGCATGAGTTTGAGTTATATGCGAATTTACGAACAGAATTTGTATAATATCCGCTGTTTAATAACTCCATCCCATGTTTTATCGTCCATTAAAAAACAAAACTGTACTTTTGCGTTCCACTTCCTTTCACAAGACGGCCTGTTGCAGGCTACGTGGTACAAAATAAATTTCCTGCTGATTCAGAAAATGCAACGTCTTTGCCAGCCCACAAAACATAAATAAACCATTTAATGCCATTTAAAAAATTAGATCTTATTGATCCTATCCTGAAAGCATTGAGCACAGAAGGATACACAACCCCAACACCCATACAGGCACAAAGCATTCCTTTGATTCTGGAAGAGCGTGACCTGCTTGGTTGCGCACAAACCGGGACCGGAAAAACGGCAGCTTTTGCCATTCCAATTTTACAGCTCCTGTATAAAAACAAAACCGAAGAACGTGGTCCGCATAAAATAAAAGTACTGATATTAACACCCACACGTGAGCTGGCCATACAAATAGACGAAAGCTTTGCCGCCTATGGCAAACATACCGGGCTAAGCCATACCGTAATATTTGGCGGTGTTTCCCAATTACACCAAACCAATATTTTAAGGCGTGGTGTAGATATATTGGTGGCAACACCCGGCCGCTTACTGGACCTCATTGGTCAGGGTTTTATTGACCTGAAATTTCTGAAGATATTCGTGCTGGATGAGGCAGACCGTATGCTTGACATGGGTTTTATACACGATGTGAAAAGGATCATTACCAAGTTACCGGCAAAAAGACAAACGCTGTTCTTCTCTGCCACCATGCCACCCGAAATTCAAAAGCTGGCCAATGTTTTATTAACCAATCCTGCCAAGGTAGAAGTTACACCGGCATCATCAACAGTAGATGCTATCGAACAAAGTTTATATCATGTTGACAAACCAAACAAGCCCAGCCTGCTCCTGTATCTATTGAAAGATAAAGCAATTATTACTGCGTTGGTGTTTACCAGAACCAAGCACGGTGCCGATAAGGTTGTAAAATTTTTACACCGCAATGAAATAACGGCAGCGGCCATTCATGGCAATAAATCACAAAATGCCCGTCAAAATGCATTAAGCAATTTTAAAAGCGGGCACTTGCGTGTTTTAGTTGCAACAGATATTGCGGCCCGGGGAATTGATATTGATGACCTGACCCATGTTATAAATTTTGAGTTGCCCAATGTTCCTGAAACCTATGTACACCGCATTGGGCGTACCGGAAGAGCGGGTAATACAGGTATAGCCATTTCATTTTGTGATGCTGAAGAAAGGGGTGAATTAAAAGATATTCAAAAATTAATAGGCATTAATATTCCTTTGGTTAATGATCATCCTTTTCCTTTAAGTAATGCTAATTTTTCTTCCCCGGTTGTTTCTTCACAAAAACCAGGTCCAAAACGCTCGAGGGGTTTTGGTTCTTATGATAAAGGAAAGAGCAGGAATTTTAGCAGCAGGCGGCAGGGATAATAAAATACCCAACAGCCGTATCATGCAATATGTATAAAGAGTGTATATTCAGTTTCTAAAACTAATTAAATATGAAACATTCTTTTGTAAAGCTTTTGGGCATTGTTGTGCTAACGGTCGTTTTTAGTTCATGTAATAACGAAACTACTAAAACTGAATCTGCTGCAGTGGAAACCGCCGGCTTTAGTTTAGACAGCGCCAGGGCTGTTATTACTGCCAGTAATAAAGTTTTTGGTGAAACTTTCGCAACCGGCGATTCAGCCACGTTTGCAGGCCTTTATACCAACGATGCGTGTCTTAATGTAACCGGCATGCCGAGGATGTGCGGAACTGCAGCTATTACAGCTTTTTTTAATGGCGGCTATCAAATGGGCATGAGAAAATTAGCGATCACTACTGAAGAAGTAATGGGTGGAAAAGAAGCCGTTGTAGAAACCGGGAAATATGAAGTGTTTATGGCCAATAATGTTTCGGTTGATAAAGGAAAGTTTATTGTAGTTTGGAAAGAAGAAAATGGTAAATGGAAGATGTATAGGGATATCTGGAATTCAGATCTTCCGCAAGCGCCTCCCGCAAAATAATAACTCATTTATATGATACAACCGTTTCGCCGTTGGCGAAACGGTTTTTTATTTGACTCTATTTCTAAAATAAAAATCTTATTTTCAAATAGTTTTAATGTAACCTTCGGTTTTTGTTTCTAAATAATTTGATATGGCTGTCCAGAATTATCTTTCTTATTTATTAAACCCGTTGGAATTATTGCGTACTAAAAAAGTATTGCAGGTAAATCCAACTGTTGCTCCCCCCCGGGCAGAGCCTGAAGAAACAAAAATATCTGTATTTGATTACAATGCAGACCGGATAGATATTGTAGAGCTTAAGGAATTGTCAGATTGTTATCCATACATAGATCCAAAAACTGTTTCCTGGATTAATGTTGATGGTTTAAGAAAGGATGACGTTGAATCAATATGCAATCATTTTGGTATTCATTATTTGATCACCGAGGATATTTTGAGCCTGGGCCAGCGCCCAAAGATGGACGAAATAAATGGCCTGTTATTTTGTTTACTGAACATGTTATATTTTAATGAGGAACACTCGGCTGTTGAAATTGAACAGATAAGTATTGTGCTCGGTAAAAATTTTGTCATCAGCTTCCAGGAAGATGCTACAAGGGATGTTTTTAACCCGTTGCGTGAAAGGCTGAAAGTTAACAACACCAAGCTACGCCAGAACGGGGCCGATTTTCTTTTTTATGCCCTGATCGATATGATCGTTGATAATTATTATCTGGTAATGGAAAAGCTTGGAGAAAAAATAGAGGGGCTGGAAGAGGATATTGCACGGAGCCCCAATTCCCGAAGCCTGGCTAAAATAAATATGCTGCGTAAAGAAATGATAGTTCTTAAAAGAAGTGTGGCACCGGTAAGGGAGTTGGTAAATGGTATCTTGCGAAGCGAAAATGAACTGATCGAAGATCGTACACTAAAATATTTTAAAGATGTGTATGATCATATTGTACAGGCAAACGACCTGGCAGATAACTACCGCGACATGATGATGAACTTACACGATCTTTATCTCAGTAATGTGAATTTAAAAATGAACGAGGTTATGAAAGTGATGACTGTGGTAACCTGTCTGCTTGCCCCTGCAACGGTGATCGGGGGCATCTTCGGAATGAATTTTGAAAGCATTCCTTTGTTACACAATAAATGGGGTTTCTTTATTTCTGTAGGTTTAATGTTGTTTATTCCGTTGGCAATGATCAGGGTATTCAGAAAACGGGGTTGGTTTTAATTTATTAAGCTCTTGGTTTTTTAAAGATAGGTACCGTACTGCAGGGTTCGCCATACATAATACTTTTCACAACGGGCCTGAGTAAAGCCGTAACGGCAACATAAGCAGCTTCGGAAATGGGTAATTCGCCACAGCCTTTTATTACGACTCTTTTATCTTCATAGTCGGCTACATTTATTTTTGCTATATTTTTTAAGAAAACGGCCTGTTGTAAAACATCACTGTCGCCAAAAACAATTTCATGGGCAACCGGCTCCAGGTAACTTGCTGCCAGCATATAAGCCCATACAGGTATAATGGCATCAGCCGAACAGGTAAGCGCAACATTCTTTCCTTTATAAGATGATGTGTCGAGCGATTTCATGGCCTCCCGGAAATCTTTTTCTTTCAGGATCAGACCCATAAATAAATGATCCTTCATATCAAAGACGGCGGTTTCTTCCTTTGGGTAAAACTCCTCCAGGTCCAGTGTTACAAGACCGCTCTCTGAAACCTTATTTACAATTACTTCATCCATACTACAAAGATAACAAAACAGCCATCACTTTTGTTGTGATGGCCGCTTCAATGATCTATTTAAAAGTCCCGTTAAAAGAACTTGCTTCTGTTGTCTTTAATAGTGGCTTTCTTCTTAAGTCCTTCAAACCAGTTTGCAACAGCCTGGTTACGTAAGGCCGTTGTTTGCTGCAGTCTCATTTGAATTTTATCTTCATTGGGATTGGCTGCTTTTTCTGCAATATTGTTTACTTTAAAAACAAATACAGCAGCTTTACCTGCTATAGGAGCTGATACTTTATTCAGGTTTGCCTTATTAAATATGGCTCCAATTAATTTAGGTTCGTTTCCAATAGCATTTATGATCTGCGACTTGAATGTTATTGATGAATCGGCACCTGCTGTTAAAATTTCCTTTGCGTATTTTGCAGATGCGCTTTCAAGAGTTGGGTTAGCGCCCAGCGCCTTAATTATCATTTCAGTTTTTTTCTCTTCCTTAATTGAAGGTTCTGCCATTGGCCTTGCCGTTTCTACATCCTGTGTTCCTTCCTCATAAATTTTATCTACAACAGCTACAACAAACTGGTTTCCAACGGGCATCGGATCACTAACATCTCCTTTTTTTGCTTCAAATACCCAGCGTACCAACTGCCTGGCATCCTGCATCTGCTGGCCAATCTGTGCATCATTCTCTTTTACTAAGGTGGGCGCAGTCATTTTTACCAACCCCTGTTTTTTTAAATATTCATCGAATTTTTTAAGGTCTTTTATAGCGGCAAGCTTAATGGCATCATTGCTGGCTTTATTAACCGTTTCTTCGCTTGCAATAACTTCTTTAGCTAAAAATGCGATCTTATACTTCGGACTTTCTCCTTTACGGCTTATTACTTCTATTATATGATATCCAAAACTGGTTTTAACCACGCCTCTTGAACCGATAGGTTTTTCAAAACTATAAGCATTAAACTCCGGAACCATTTCGCCATAACTAAATGTTCCCAGGTCACCGCCTTTATCTTTACTGCCATCTGAAGAGTATTGCAATGCCAACAATGAAAAATTTGCCCCCCCGTTTATTGCATTATAAATGCTGTCGGCACGTTTATGAGCAATACTATCTTCCAGTATAGGCTCGCGTGTTTGAGGATTTATGGTTGCGATCAATATGTGTCTGGCATGAGCACTGTCAGGTAATATTTTACTCCCCAATATCTTTGCCATCACGTAATTCTTATTGTCTATATACGGGCCATAAACCGATCCTGCCGGTAGTCTTATAATTGAATCAATAGCTACGCTCTGAATTTTTGATTTTGCACGATAGCTGGTATCAAAATCAATTACAGATGCATTTCTTGCTAAAAATGTTTTTACATTGGTTTCATTTGCAAATTCGTTTTTCAAAACCTCTACCGCGGCTTTGGTCTTAACGCTGTCTGCTGCACTTGGCAACTGGCTAAAAGTAACATAAGAAACCATGCGTCCGGCTTCCTGTTTGAACAGATCTTTATGATTTTTTACATAAGCTTCAATTTCGGCATCTGTTACTTTTATCGTGCTGTCGCTGATGGTTTGATACGGGATCTGTACATAAGAAATGCTGGCAAAATTTTTGCTTTCCTTTGCATCTTTTTCTTCCATCCAGGTAGGGTAGTATGCGCTCGCATTTAATAAAGCAAAATATTTAGTAGATACGCTGGTTAACTTTTGTGGCTCAATTATTTGTGAATTGATCGCATCCCATTGTTCGCCTTTCATTTTTTTAATACTCACCAATGCCTGGGCCAGTTTACTCCTGTCTAATTTACCGGTTGCCTGATCCACCATTGACCTGTCCTGCATTAATGGATTTGATTGGTCATCGCTCTTTAATATATTATCCAGCTCTTTTGATGTAAATTCAATACCCAGTTTTTCCGCCTCGGCATAAAATACCCTTTCAGCTACAATTTGATTCCAAACCTGCTCACGTATCTGGGCTGAACGTGCATTACCTGGTTTTTGTCCAGACTGTTGTTCTTCCTGGTTTTCCAAAAGCCTGACTTTCTTGCTAAATTCAGCCTGGTCAATTGCATTACCGTTTACTTTACCAATACTATCGTTTGCAGATGGGCCTTTTGCATCCCGTTTTGCATCCATTAAAATAAAGGCAATCAAAGCAAGTGCAATTAGGGTAATTGTTATTGGGGCTCCTTTTTCACGTATGGTCTGAATAATTTGCATATCTGTCTTAAATTAAATTTTGGACGGCAAAAATAGGGGAAAATTATATATAAAATCGGTTTTTAAAGCCTGTAAATGCATTATAATGCAGGTTGTAGAAGATTTATATAGTTTAGAAATAAGCCAATAATGCCTTTTTTACTGTTTTTAATAACCTGTTTCAGCGTTTTCAACAGCCCTTTGTTAATAAGACTGGTTTGCTGTCAATAACCCTTCTTTTTTCATTTGAAAACTATGGGTAAAATGATCAAAGCTTTAAGAGAGGTTGGGTTTGGTGTGTAGGCCTGTTATTAAAACGGTGTTTATACCAAAATTATCAACAGGGTTTAATTGATCATATGTATTTATTCTTTTCACGCTCTGAATTATCAACTGCTGTTAAAAAATAAATATGCTTCAAGGCGGATTTGTTAGCTGGCTGTATTATCAACAACATTCTCTTAAAATATTTACATGTTAATTTAATGTGGATGAGTGTTAACAAACTAAAGGTTTTAATTTTGCAATAGCGGCTGTTTTTTTCTTTCCCACAAATTAACAGCCATAGTAGTAGTAGATGATTATATAAATAAGTAGTATTAATACATATTATGGTAGATATTAACACAGCTGTTGAAGCAATACAAGTAAACGGATTTTTGGATGTTGACATAGATCCGTCAATTGATCTGTTTGCCGAAATTGAAAAACTTAAAAAGGAAAAAAATGCGATCATACTTGCGCATTATTACCAGGAGCCGGATATACAGGATGTAGCAGATTATATTGGCGATAGTTTAGGTTTAGCGCAGCAGGCAGAGAAAACAAAAGCAGATATCATTGTTTTTGCAGGTGTTCATTTTATGGCAGAAACAGCAAAGATACTTAACCCATCAAAAAAGGTTTTATTGCCTGATCTGAAAGCCGGTTGTTCTTTAAGCGATTCAGCACCACCACCGCTGTTTAAATTATTCAAAGACAAATATCCCGATCACAAAGTAATTACCTACATAAACTGTTCAGCAGGTATTAAAGCATTAAGCGATATTATCTGTACGTCCTCTAATGCTCAAAAAATCGTTGAAAGTTTACCAGTTGATCAACCCATCATTTTTGCTCCTGATAAGAACCTTGGGGCTTATATCAACAAACAGACAGGTAGAAATATGGTTCTATGGAACGGTGCCTGTATGGTACATGAAATTTTCAGCCTGGATAAAATAACTAAATTAAAAATACGCCATCCCCAGGCGAAAGTTATTGCACACCCCGAATGTGAGGAGCCGGTTCTGCAAATTGCGGATTTTATTGGCAGTACTACCGGTTTATTGAATTTCACAAAAAAAGATAGTGCAACAGAATTTATTGTTGCTACCGAAACCGGCATTTTACACCAGATGCAGAAGTCAAGCCCGGGTAAGACATTTATCCCGGCACCCCCCAATAACAGTTGTGCCTGCAACGATTGCCCACATATGAAATTAAATACCCTGGAAAAATTATACCTGTGCCTTAAGTATGAATTACCTGAAATCAGTATGGAGGAAGATCTAAGGTTGGCTGCAAAGAAACCCATTGACGAAATGCTAAAAATAAGTGCGCAGTATGGGCTTTAAAACCGGTTCGGTAAAAAAGATATTTTGTAGTTTTTCATAATCAAAACTACATTCGTAAAAATTAAAGATTAATTTTATGTCGATCCCGTCTGTTGATCTGAATGATTTTTTATCCGGCGATGCCGGGAAAAAAAATGCTTTTGTGCAAAGCTTAGGAAAAGCATACGAAGAAATAGGTTTTGTTGCCGTTAAGAACCATGGTATTTCAGACAACCTGATCGCCGACCTTTATAAATATGTTCAACAATTTTTTTCTTTGCCGCTTGGGCAAAAGAAGAATTATGAAATTAAAGGATTGGCCGGTCAAAGGGGTTATACCAGCTTTGGAAAGGAGCATGCCAAAGGGAGCGAAGCGCCGGATCTGAAGGAATTTTTCCAATATGGACAGATCGCAAGGGAAAATTTTAATGAAGAAATATATCCTGAGAATGTTTCGGTAAACGAAATTGAACATTTCGACAAAACTATTACTGAAGCCTATAGGGCATTTGAAAGATCCGGAACTGCGTTATTACAGGCAATTGCTTTGTATTTGGGCCTCGAAGAAAATTATTTTGACCAGTTTGTTTTTAATGGAAACTCTATTTTAAGGTCTATTCATTACCCTCCTATAACAACAGAACCAGTAAGCGCTATACGTGCGGAACAGCATGAAGATATTAATTTAATAACTTTATTGGTTGGCGCATCTGCCGATGGCCTGGAGATTTTATCTAAGCAGAACAAATGGGTTCCGGTAACCTCCTTACCAGAGCAGATAGTAGTAAATGTTGGCGATATGTTACAACGCCTGACAAACAATAAACTTTGCAGCACAACGCATCGGGTAGTTAACCCTGCAAGGCAGTTTTGGCACACATCGCGTTTCTCAATTCCCTTTTTCCTCCATCCTAAAACATCCATGAGTTTACACTGCCTGGATAATTGTATTGACAGCCAACATCCTAAATTATATGAAGACATCACCGCTGGAGAATATCTGGATGAAAGGCTTAAGGAGATTGGATTAAAGGCTTAAAATTGCAGATCTGTATTTTATATTTGATGTAATAATTAACTGCTGACATTATTGAAAAAACTGCTCAGGCATATTCCTTTTTTAAAAGCGGTGTTTTTGCACAGCATTTCTGCATTTGGCGGTCCCCAGGGACACGTAGGCATGGTTTTAAAAACATTTGTTGACAGGCGTAGGGATCTGACGAAGGAAGAGCTGATGGAATATATTTCTTTTTGTCAACTTTTGCCGGGTGCCTCATCCACACAAACGCTCACGCTTATCGGTTATAAACGTGGGGGAATAAAACTTGCCGTTCTCACCTTGCTCATTTGGATCTTTCCCGCATGTACTTTAATGGGAGCATTGTCATTTATAGTTAGCGATACTGAGAACAATGCCGTAAAGACCTCAGTATTTCAGTTTATTCAGCCGATGGCGATCGGTTTTTTGGGGTATGCAGCATTCAAGGCTTATCAAATGAGCATCAAAAACACAATCACACAGATCATCATGTTGGTGGCTATTTTTGCTACGTTTTTACTTTTTAAAACCCCCTGGATTATTCCGGCATTAATCATTTGCGGTGGCATTGCTACAAATTTCAGCGACAAGCGAATACCCGAAAAAGAAGTTGTAAAACCTAAACAGATACGCTGGACGAACATATGGCTCTTTGTGTTAATTTTTACTGCTGCGGGGCTATTAAGCGAAACAGCAAGAAAACAAAACTGGGAAAATAAAAAACCATACAACCTCTTTGAAAACTTTTACCGTTTCGGTTCTTTAGTATTTGGTGGGGGTGATGTGTTAATCCCCTTAATGTTGGATCAGTATGTGGTTAGGCCAACCTCAGAAAGAGTTGCAAAGAAAAATCCTGATATTATAAAGGTAGAGCGGGAAGAATTATTAACTGGCGCAGGAATGGTACGGGCGATACCCGGTCCTGTATTTTCCATTGCATCATTTATGGGAGGAATTGCTTTAAAAAAAGAAGGCCGGGGGGGGCAGTTACTTGGATGTATAATTGGTTCAATAGCTATATTCTTACCGAGTGCATTATTGGTACTTTTCTTTTTTCCGGTATGGCAAAACTTAAAAAAATTTGTGGTCGTTTTCCGCTCGCTCGAGGGTATCAATGCCGCGGTAGTAGGCATTATGATAGCGGCAACGATGTATTTACTAAAGGATGTTTCTATCATGTCATTCAGCACAGTCAGCTATCTCAATATAGGTGTTATCCTGGGAACATTTTTGGTTTTACAGTATTCCAAAATTCCACCGCCATTGATCGTTTTATTTTGTCTTTTGTTCGGGCTCATCTTTTGATCAGTTTCGGTAATAGCCGCCAATTTCAATTTCTTCCTTTACAATATCAGGCACTAAAAACCGGATGGATTTTCTTTTCTTAATTAACTCACGAATATGTGTAGACGAAATTTCAAGAAGGGGGGCTTCGAGTATTTGCACAGTCGCTTTATGGGTATCGGTTATCTCAAAGCCGGGCCTTCTATAAATATATATTTTATGGTTATTTACAATAACCTCGTAATTTTTCCATTTATTCAGATTTTGAAACCCGTCACTTCCCATTAGGATAGAAAATTCGTGTTCCGGATATTTTTCCTTTAAATAAACCAGGGTGTCAACTGTATAGGAGGGTTTAGGTAAATTAAATTCAAGGCTGCTTGCCCTTAAATTATTTTCACCATCAATGGCAGACTTTAATAAATGGAGGCGCTGGTATTCATTCAGTAAAGAAGACGATTGTTTAAACGGATTTTGCGGAGAAACCACAAACCATACCTGTTTCAAATCTGTTTCATTAACTGTATGATTGGCAATTATGAGATGACCTATATGAACAGGATTAAAAGAGCCGAAATAAAGTCCAATTTTCATTTGTCGATGAAGTCAAAGGTTATAAGAATCAACTTAATTTGGTAACAACGGTTTCTTCAACCCATATCATTTCAGCTTCATCAAGCCTTAAGCTTAAATGATAACCGGCAACAGTAATGGAAATCGGATCACCTAAAGGAGCCTTTTGATCAACTTTTATTATTTCTCCCGGAATGCAGCCCATTTCCATCAACTTTAAAAAAATATCGTCATTTTCAAATTCTGTTATAATTGCTGTTTTACCAACGGATATTTGTGATAATCGCTTCTTCATTTAGATCCTTTCAATTATGTTTAAGATGGTACAAATGTATCAAATCAATATTGTTATATAATTTCGATATTAGAAATAACACCATGCAAAAAATTCATTTTTATTTTCACGATCAAACGGGGACTTTAAAAGACAGAAAAAAACTGAAGATATATATAGAAAACCTATTTTTTTCAGAAGGAAAAACACTTAAAACCCTCTCTTATATTTTTTGCTCAGATGAATACCTACTGCAAATTAATAATGGGTTTTTAAAACACGATTTTTACACCGATGTAATTACGTTCAATCTTAGCGAGGATAAAACCGAGATAGAAGGGGAGATTTATATAAGTCTTGACCGCATAAAGGAGAATTCAAGACAAATGGGAGTCTCATTCAAGGAAGAATTACACCGGGTTATTTTTCATGGGGCACTTCATCTCTGTGGATATAAAGACAAAAATAAGGGGGATATTTTAACAATGAGAATAAAGGAAAACTACTATATAAATATATATTTCTAAACCCTTGTTTCACGTGAAACGCAATAATGGGGAAATATTAAAAGGTTTCAAGTGAAAAGAGGTCTACCACGTACAAAATTCCTTTACTTACCTTTGCAGAATGTTTCAAAATTACGATATAATAGTAGTTGGTGCTGGCCATGCCGGATGTGAGGCCGCCGCCGCTGCGGCAAATTTGGGCAGCAAAGTTTTGCTCATAACCATGAACCTGCAAACCATCGCTCAAATGAGTTGTAATCCCGCTATGGGAGGTATTGCAAAGGGACAAATTGTGAGAGAAATAGACGCAATGGGGGGATATAGCGGAATCGTTACCGACAAAAGCATGATCCAGTTCAGAATGCTGAATAGGTCAAAGGGCCCCGCTATGTGGAGCCCCAGGGTTCAAAGTGATAGAATGTTATTTGCGGCTACCTGGAGGGAAATGCTTGAACAAACACCTAATGTGGATTTTTACCAGGATACAGTAAAGGGAATTTTGGTAAAAAATGGAATCGTTATAGGTGTAAATACAGGTCTTGGGCATGAAATAAAGGCAAAAGCCGTGGTTTTAACCAATGGGACCTTTTTAAATGGAGTAATACATATAGGAGATAAAAATTTTGGAGGGGGGAGAATGGCCGAAAAATCCTCAACCGGAATTACCGAACAGTTAGTGTCTTTAGGTTTTGAAACAGACAGGTTAAAAACAGGGACCCCGCCAAGAATTGACGGAAGAAGTCTGGATTATTCAAAAATGGAAGAGCAAAAGGGTGACGAGGAAATTGTGGGATTTAGCTATTTGGGTATTGATAAAATAAAGCCGCAACAGCAAAAAAGTTGCTGGATCACATATACAAATGATAAGGTACATGAACTTTTAAAAACCGGCTTTGCGCAAAGCCCAATGTATCAGGGACGGATCCAGGGAACAGGCCCAAGATATTGCCCAAGCATCGAAGACAAGATCAGCAGGTTTGCACAAAGAGACCGGCATCAGCTATTTGTTGAACCCGAAGGAAATAACACAATTGAAATATATGTTAACGGGTTTTCAACATCTTTGCCAGAAAGTGTTCAATATCAAGCACTTAGAATGGTGCCGGGATTTGAAAAATGCAAAATGTTCAGGCCGGGATATGCTATTGAGTATGATTTCTTTCCTCCAACTCAATTAAAGTTTAGTCTTGAAACCAAGTTAATAAGCAATCTTTTTTTTGCCGGACAGATCAACGGAACAACAGGTTATGAAGAGGCTGCTTGCCAGGGTTTAATGGCAGGCATTAATGCTCATCAGAAAATAAGAGAGTTTGAACCGGTAATTTTGAAAAGAAGCGAAGCTTATATTGGCGTACTAATTGATGATCTGATCAATAAAGGAACTGATGAGCCTTACCGGATGTTTACCAGCCGGGCCGAATTCAGGACTTTACTGAGGCAGGATAATGCGGACCTGAGATTGACCGAAAAAAGCTACCGTTTTGGACTTGCATCGCAGGAAAGAATGGATAAAGTAAAGACTAAAAGGGAAAACGTTGAAAAAGTAAAAGAAATATTAGCTTCCCTTACGCTTGATATTGAAGAGACAGCTGGATTTTTGGAAAGCGTACAATCATCAGCGTTATTAAATAAACAAAAAGCAGCACAGGTATTGTTAAGGCCAATGATTGGTTTAAAGGAAATGATGAATAGTATTGTAAAAATGAAAGAATCGCTTGACGGGTTTGATAATGAAACCCTGGAACAGGCAGAAATACAGATCAAGTACGATACCTATATTGAAAAAGAGAAGGAGCTTGTTTCTAAAATGAGCCAGTTGGAAGATCTAATTATACCGGATAATTTTAATTACGAAAAACTGGTTTCTTTAAGCAATGAAGCCCGTCAGAAATTTACGAAGATAAAACCGCGAACACTGGGACAAGCATCCCGTATTTCGGGGGTTAACCCCAGCGATGTACAGATATTAATGGTTTTTATGGGTAGATAAAAAAATAATTATGAGCCTGAATTTTAAAAGCAATACCCCAAAAGAATTAATTTTTGAGCATATTGCAGAATATCTTCACCTTCAAAACATAAAAATTAACAGGCTGGATAATACCCGGCCATGGGGTGGTTTTTTTGTGATTGAGGAATTTGAATCTGAAAAATTCATTACACTTTGTTTTCCTCAATTAACTCCGGAAAAATTAAATATATCGGGTAAACTTAGCCCTAAGATCTTGGTTGTAGCCCCCGAAAAAAGATTAAGCTGGCAGTATCATCATCGCCGTGCAGAGACCTGGAAACTGATTGGTGGAACTGCAGGCGTTATAACCAGCGATACTGATGAAGAAAAAGAAACTCAGTATTTAAAAACCGGGGATATCATTCAGCTTAAACAGGGTGAAAGGCACAGGCTGATCGGTTTGGAAACCTGGGGAATTGTTGCAGAAATATGGCGTCACACAGATCCGCAAAACCCTAGCGACGAAGATGATATTGTAAGAGTTCAGGATGATTTTGGAAGATAATCTACAAGAAATACAAATCAGGCAAAATGATAAAGTTTTGCAAAATAGGTACTGATGGGTATTGTTTGTTGTGCAATCAAGCCCTATTTTTCCTCTGGTATTACATCACCTAATTTGATCATTGCAACCAGGAGTTCCCGATGAAATTTATTTTATTTCTGCTTTCTGTTTTTATTACCATAAACTCGCTTTCACAAAATAAACTGGCGTTGATAGTGGCTGTTGGAGAATATCCGGCAACAAGTAAAATAAAACCAATAGCATCAGTAAATGATGTAAAATATATCAAAGCAGCCTTAAGCAGAAATGGATTTGAACAAAAAAACATCGACACACTAATTAACAGCAAAGCAACTAAAGCTGCTATTTTAAATGCACTTGAACAGCTTTCAGTAAAAGTAAAAAAAGGGGATATTGTTGTCGTTCATTTTTCATGTCACGGACAGCAGATACGAGATCAAAGAACCATTGAGCTTGGAAAAGACGAAGACGACGGATATGATGAAGCCTTTTTGCCTTATGACGCCCTGCCTAAATATAATCCTACCGGATACAAAGGCGAAAATCACCTGCGTGACGATGACCTCTACCCCCTTCTTCTTAATATAAGAAAAAAACTCGGCAGTGAAGGAAGCCTGTTGGTGCTTTTAGATGCGTGCCACTCGGGAACCGGCACGAGGGACGAAGGTTTTGCAGTAACCCGTGGAGAACCTGTACCTTTTCAAGATCCTGAAAACCCCCTTGATTCGGTTATCAACTTATCAGCAGCAGAAGTAAAACGGGGCTTTTTTGAAGACCAGGGTGATTCACTTTCCAACATGGTTGTAATAAGCGCATCATCTCCTCACCAGGTAAATAAACAAATTGTAATTAATAATGAAGAGCTGGGCTCACTATCTTATTCATTTTATAAGGCACTAACAGAAATGGCTGCAGGCAATACTTATGAATTGCTGTTTGAAAAAATAAGGGCAACCATGCAGGGTTTTATCCCTGAGCAAATACCGATGATGGAAGGCCAGGGCCAACAACTTATTTTTAGCGGAAAGTATAAATCAAGGGATGACAAAATTTATATAAGGGTTGGTTATAAGGAAGGAGTGGGCACACAAGACTCTGTATTTAGTATTGAAAACGGCCTGATGGATAACATTGCAAACGGAACCAGGTGCAAAATATATAAAGTAGAAAGCAAAGATGTTTATACACATGCTATAATAAAAAGAGTTGACAATTTCAGAAGCTTTGGCGCTGCAGAAAAGAAACTAAATAAAACAGAATTGTATGAAATAAAGATGGACGAAGAGAATTATGGAAATCTTGAGGCGGCTGTTAAACTTAGTTTTACAGAAACCGACGCCTCTGCAAAAATGCTGGAAAAGCAGGTGAAACAGTTTATAAAACCCTATAGCTTCTTAAAAATTTCAGAAAAGGCAGATTTTCAATTAGAAGTAAAAAACGGAGGAGAAGGAAAGTTGGCAACACTTACGGATAGAAATAATAAAACGATCTGGTCGTCGGAAATATCTGGTAAAGATTCTTTCTCTACTGAACAGCAAAAACAACTTATTGCCGATATTAAAAAAGAGTTAAGGGTAAAATATTTACGAACCATGCCTGATGGAGGAGAACTTGCCCGGTACATTTCGGCAGAGATCGTTCCTGCAAAGGAATATAATAAAGCGGCAGGAATAGAATTGATGATCGGAGATGGCTATGCACTTCATATCCGGAACAGCGGTAGCCAGAATCTTTACTATACCGTTTTAGATATTTACCCAAATGATAATGTAGAGATACTCTATCCGTACAAAGGAAAGGAACCCGCCGATTATGTTGTAGAGAAAAAAAATGTGGTTATCAGAAAACTGGCCGTAAGCAAAGGAACCCCTTCGGGAGTGGAGTTTTTGAAAATAATTGTTTCAAAGGAACCAATGGACCTAAGAAGCGTTTTTGAGAAAAGAATTACAAGAGATAATATGCAGTCTTTTCAAACAGTGCTGGATGATTTGTTTAACGAAAAGCAGGGAAAGGCTGCAACAAGGGGTGATATATCAAACATTAAAGCCGAAGAAATTGGAATAATTAGCGTTAGCTTTATTATTAAACCTCAATAACCATATTCATTGAACCTGCCAGCCAAAAAAAATTATCTCTTACTGTTATTTCTTTTAAGCAGTGCTTTTTCTTATGCTCAAACCAGTTTAGAAACAGAAGAAAGGGAACTGTATTTTGATATCTTTTATGTGTACAGGGTAAATGATACCATGGTTGTATTTATAGACGGAGCTCAGGGTATGGGCGTTAAAAAAGGGAACGGGGTTAATGCCTACCAGATCTTTGAAAAAACAGCAGATGCCACAAAACAGGACAGAAAATTCAATTTTATCGGCAGCGGCACAATTGCAAAAGCAGACAGTATGATAGCTGCTATGGTAAAACTTAATAAGCTGGCTGATACATTAAGTGTTGGAGACCTGATTTCATTAACGATCAATGTTCCGAAAATAGCATACCGCAGCATCTTTTCTGACTTTGCATTTAAAAAAATAAGCTTTATAAATTTTATTAAAGACAATTTTTATACAATTGCTGATATATATTACGAAGACAATAAGCAGAAAGAAGATTCTATATATTCTGTAATGCTTAACGATTTACACAAGACCTATGAAAGTGTAAAAGATAGAACGAATCTACCTGAGACAATGCTTCAAAAAATAAAAGAAGGAAGATACGCCGGAAAAACATCACTGGAAATGCTTCGTGACGCCAAACGGGAAGATCTTGAAAGTTTCTTGCTGTATGTAAATTCCAATCCCGATGGATACAAAGGACAGCATTTCAGGCTTACAGAAAGTTTCGTTGGCTGGACTGTTTTTGGCGGGCCCTATAGCCCAGGTGAAGTAAAGAAAGCACTGTTGCCTGTTTATAAAAATAAGGCCATGTTTTTAAAACTGCTCCCTGTTTATAAACAGGATATTATTTTCAATAATTACTGTTATACGTTTACCAAGGAGGTTGAAAATTTAATTGGTAGTGCAAAATATGCAGACGCATCTGAACTTGTTGGCCTGACAAAAACCATCGCCTATGCGATTAATGATACTGGGGGTAAATCACTGGCCTGGATGCTGGAGGCAGAAATAAATCACAAACAGGATAAGTATGATATTGCTGTTATTCAATGCGATTCAGCAATAAAATATGCAATATTGGCAAAAGAACCGGAGTACGAACTGGCCGCGATGTCGAAAAAAATATTTTGTCTCAATCATTTATTACAATTCAACACCTCAAAAAAACAACTTGTTGAATTTGAAAAGAAACTGACAGCCTATAAACCAAGGCTACTGGAATCTGTTTATAACAGCAACTGGCAAAAAAGATATGAGTATGAAGGCGCCATGTATTATGATGAAGGTAATTATGCCCTTGCCCTTAAAGCTTATGGAAATCTTATTGAATTGAATAAAGGTATAAACAGCTACGGGTCTATTTTAAAAAATGCCGATTACTTTGCTTTTATCGGCAGGGTATATAATGACCAGGGAAAACCATCTGCAGCGCTTGACTCATTTACAAAAGCAGCGCTTATTTACAGGAACAATTTTGATACACTGAACTGGGCCAAAATCCAAAACGATATGGCTTACAGTTATTATAAACTTGCCAATTATGGCAAGAGTATGGCCTATACCGATTCGGCGATGGAAAAACTATTACAGATCAATGATTATAATAATGCCGGGTATTCCAAATCTTTACAGGGAAGCTGCTACTGGGAACTGGGCAAATATGATTCTGCTGTAATGGCCCACAAGCAATCAATTTTATTAAGGAAAAGAGCAAATAATTTATCAGGCCAGGCACACTCCTGGAAAAGCATTGGCCAATTATATTTATTAAGCGGAGAAAAAAAACAGGCGCTGCTGGCTTATGATACAGCTGCTGCGTTCTATCAACAGTTAAAAGACAGTTCAGGACTTGCTGAAACATACAATAAAAAAGGTAACGTTTTTTATAACGATGAAAATAACAAAAAAGCAGTTGAATATTTTGAAAAAGCAAAAGGAGTCAACAGCAAATCAACAATTGAGGCATTATATAATTTAGGTAATGCCTGGTACGATATGGATTCGGTTAAAGCACGCAATTATTTTATTGCCTGCAGTCAATTGAGCGAAAGCACAAAAAACACAGGCTACCTTTTTGATGCAACAAGGGCTCTTGCAAACCTGGCCTATCGTACAGATAACGTAGTTGGTGGCGATAAGCTTTATGCAACATGCCTTGATTTGAGCAGGCAATTAAATACGGCCAGCAGTTATGGCGACTGTCTGTCTTTAAAAGCCTATGGCTTCAATGCACAATCAAAGCTAGACAGCGCCCTGCTTTATTATAACCGGGCAATATCGGTTTTTGATACAGTCAGCCAGTCAGGTGTTATATGGCAGCTTAATGGTATTGCCAACGTACATATCTCTATGGGCAATTTTCCTAAAGCAAAAGAAGCATATACTAAAGCCATTAAGCTTGCAGAGGAAAGCAATAACAATATTGGCCTTGGGTCAACTTTGGAAGCAACCTCTTTTTTATATGGGCTTACAGGCGAGTTTGACGAGGGTTTTAAAAACAGCAATAGGGCCCTGACAATATTCACCAGGTCTGACAATATAGTGAGACTGGCAAACACATATTTATCCAGGGGCACACTTTATAAAAGTATGGGGGAGTATAAAAGATCAATTAATTCTTTTTTAATAGCCGATAGTTTATATAAAGACCAGGAGGTACTTGAAAAAAGAGACGCAGTTTCAACAAATATAGGCGTAACATATTTTACCCAGTATGATTATGTAAATGCCTTAAAGTACCACAGGCTGGCATTAGCTCAACTTAAAAAAGGTGTAATTAACGAAAGCTATCTTTTAGGGAAAGGAAATATCGGCGAAGACCTGTTTTATTTAAAAAAATACAACGAAGCTGAAAAAGAATTACTGGAAGTATACCCAATAACAAAAGAAAAAAAACTATACCGGGTTGCATCAGGCGTGGCATTAAGCCTCGGTAAATTATATTACGAAACAAAACAAACCGATAAGTCGATTGGTTATTTTGAATATGCTGCGCAATATGCAAACAGCAGCGGCGAAAAAGAAAAGGCAATTGATGCATTTACTTTCCTGGGACAAATTAATAAAGACAAAGGCAAAACAGAAAGTGCTGAAAATGATTTTAGAAAGGCAACGGCCATTGTTTCCGAATATAAAATAGCCCTGGGATGGGAGCCCTTTTATCAACTGGGACTTCTATATTATGCACAAAATAAGTTCGACAGTTCTTTACAATATTTTAAAAAGGCAGTAGAACTGCTTGATAAAAATTCGGAAAATTTGTATGGCGGAGAAGAAGCAAGAAAAATTTTTAACAATGATCCAAAAAAATCTGACCTCTACAACAAGATCACATTTGCTTATTATAACCTCGGTAATATAAAAGAGGCCTGGGCTTATGCAAACCGAAGCAATATTGCCGGCATAAAAGAACTTTCAGGCTCTTTATCATCTTCAACAAACAACGAAGAAAAAAACGAAGCACTGAAAAAACTGCTGGCCATGCAGCAATCTAAAAAAGCTTTGGAGAACACGCTTGAAAAACAGGACGGGGCTGCGAAAGAAGAAACATTGAAAAAGATAGAAATTGTGGAGGCTGATTATAATAATTTCCTGCAGGATGTAGTGGAAAAATACCCGGAGTTAAGTGTATACTTTACCCGTTCTAACGCCGATGAATTTAATAATTACAAAAGTAAATTGCCCGAAGACGTTGCCGTGTTATTATACCTGCTGAACAATAATACCTTAATGATATTCTCCTTAACAAGAGAAAAACTCTCGGTTGATACGATGACGATTGATGTGACCGCTAAAGTGAATGCATTTATCGAAGCCATAAAAAACACATCAAAACAAACCGGTACTGGCCCGTTGGCAGTAAGATCAGATCCTGTGGATGAAGACAAAACGTCTGGAAATGTCGAATTCAAAGACCTCTCCGGCCAGTTGTACAATATATTGATTGCTGCAGTTGCCGATAAGATAAATGGTAAGAAAAAACTATGCATTATCCCAACCGGCGTTTTCAGCAATATGCCTTTTCAATGCCTGGGGACTAAAACTTCCAATAATGGCTTTAAATTTTTGATAGAAGACCACAGTATTTTTTATACAAACAAAATGTCGGTATTTAATGTTGATGAAAAAAATATTCCAAAAACCACAATCATGAATTCCTTTGCGGCATTTGGTGTGCCTGATGCAAGCTTAAGTTTTAATATAGCTGAAGTAAAAGAAATTGGAAAAATTTTAGGATCAGACTCAACTGTATATTCCGATGCAAGAGCTACCGAATCTATGGCAAAGCAAAGCCTTCGAAATAAAAAGTATATACATTTTGCCACACACGGGGTATTGAATTATTCATCAGACTACTCCCAATCGTACCTTAAATTATTGCCCGATAAGGATACAAGTAATGGCAATAACGGACAATTAACTATGCGGGAGATCCAGGGATTGGGGATAACCGATTGCAACATGGTGATATTATCTGCATGCCAAACGGCGGTAAGCAAGGCGTTGGTAAAAGGCTGGAATATTTCGCCTGCCAATTCTTTTTTGGTTAGTAACGTAAAAACGGTTGTTGCCAGTTTGTGGAAAGTTGCGGATGAGCCTACAGGATTGTTGATGCAATATTTTTATGAAAACCTTTCTTCGCCTACACCTATTAATAAAGTAGATGCGTTGCGACTGGCCCAGGTTAAATTAAGCCAGAATCCACGTTTCAGCCATCCTAATTATTGGGGAGCGTTTGTGTTGTACGGCGATTGGAGATAAATACCCGCTGGAGGGTATCTAAGTATATTTTAAAGCAGTTAATTTTAACCAAATAAACAAACATTTATGAAAAAATTCTTTTTACTGTTAGGGATCGTTGTTTTACTGCTGTCAGGAACGAATGCACAAAAATTACCAAAGGGTGCAAAGCCATCAAAAGCACCCTGTACAACATTAACCGGTAGCGCATTACTGCCGGTAGCAATAGACACAACCCAGGGAAGAAGCGTTGCGAATAATGATGTAGCATGGGAAAATGGTGATGTGATATTGGTAAAATTTATGGATAATGTTGGCAGTGTGCAGCTGCGTAATATGATCATGCGCCATGCAAAAGCATGGGAACAATATGCCAATATCACATTTAAGTTTGTACCAGACAATACGCCCACAACCAATATCAGGGTTAAACTTGGAAGCAGGGAAGATAACCTTGGACACAACTCCCAACTGGGGATCAAATGTAATGACGTTCCTCAATATCAGCAAACACTTAACCTGGATACATCAGACTTTATAGATTATAAGGAATATGTAAACCAGTATAAGAATGGCGGCCCCTTTCTGCAATATCTCAGAAATAAGGGAACCGATTTCAAAAACTATACCTACAGTGACCTGTATAAGGATGTCATTCTCTTTAAAGATCCTAATGTAAAATGGAATTACAGTTCCATGCAAGGAACTACCATGCATGAATTTGGTCACTCTTTAGGATTGCTTCATGAGCAAAGCTATCCCAAGGGGATAAAGTGGAATACGGATACAGTATATAAATACTACGCCAAATACCAGGGTTGGGATAAGGAAATGGTTGATTTTAATGTATTGGGCGCAAGCGACTTTTTTTACACAAACGGCACTTCTTACGATCCGCTTTCTATTATGCACTATCCCGTGGAAGCATGGCAAACTGTTGACGGATTTACTGTTGGGTCGAATAATGCACTGTCTGAAGGAGATAAAAAAATAATAGCAGCACTATATCCAAAAGATAAAAAGGTTTCAACGCTGGCGGTTCCTAAAATTGAAATTACCAATATTGGTTATGGTGAAGTGAAAACAGATAATGTAAAAAAAGGAATTCTTATCTATCCATCGTTTGAGATAAAGACAAGCGCCATTTTAGGCAATGTATATTTTGTTGCCAGGTTAACAACCGAAGACGGCCAGTATTATTTACCCACAACAAATGAAAATTACAGTTGGAATAAAATGGCAGCAACCTATGTTAAAATGCGATTGCTTCCAAGTTCCAAAACCAGCTATAATAAAAACGGGCAAAAAAACCTGGAACTGTTTTTCCCTTACAAAGAAATGCCGGACCTTGAAGGGAAAAAAGTAAAAATTCAGTTTTCTGTTTACCAGGATGATGTGGTAAATAACAGGTATCAGAAACTTACCTTTAATTTCCTATCCTCTCCTTTAACTATAAAGAAGTAAAAAAGTAAAATATTTTTCCAGTACAGATCAGCCATCGTTCTAAACGATGGCTGATCTGTTTAAACTGTTATCTTATTTGCTGCAAGCGCCATTCTTATTTCATTATAACTTATTTCCTTTGGTAAATTATTGATCAGGGTTGTAAGACTTAAGTGGCCGTGTTTAGCAACAGCATCATGTATGAGGACCTGTTTGTCTTTACTTACCATTTCATCAATGCTCAGATCTCCGGTTCCCACAAAATAAGCTAAGTGGCCTTCAATGGTACTGATCGCAAAATTTCTTTCTTTCGCAATTTCGGCAATTCCTTTTCCGGATCTATACAACTCAAAAGAAATTTTTTTTGTATCCGGCTTTGATTCATTTGATTTTGGCTTCCTTTCTTTTTTAGGGTTGTCTTTTTTTGCTGACATATTTGTTCCTAGTCCATGCCTTTCACAATAATTCTCAACAACCTCTAATATTTCATCACCATATTTTTCAGCCTTTGCTTTCCCAAATCCACTGATCTGCATCAACTCTTTTTTTGTTAGCGGCAGGTAGGTACAAATTTCCTGCAAGGAAGCCTGGTTAGCCACCATGTAAATTGGTTGTCCTGTTTCAGAACAGATCATATTGCGCCAGCGCTTAAGCGTTTCAAATAATTCTGCATTAGATAGATCAGCATTAACTGCAGAAACTTCACTGGCATAACAGGTAATATTAAAACGGGGCACAACATATTTTAATTTATGCTGTAAAAACCCCGTAACAGAAAAGGGCTGTTTGCAATATTGTATGTAAAAATTATTATTGTAGAGTGCTAAAGCAAGCTCGTTTAGTTTTTCATTAAGCGGGGTAGCAGCTTCTTTATGCTCCGTATTTAAAGGATGCGATCTTAATTCTTTTATATACACTTCCAGTTTCGGGACAAAATGATTGGCAGCATCTGAAATTCTTTTCTGCAATATAAAATTACTTTCTATAACACCCTCATTTTTCATTAATTGGGCAACCAGTCCAATGAATTTGAAGCCAACCTCTTTATCCGAAGTGATATGGTTTTTAAAATTTTCTATCCAGCCTTTAGCACCGGGATTCAATTTATCCTGATATTGATTTATTTGAAACAGAACCTGGTCAATCGCAAAACTTATATCTGAGAATGAAAAAACCTCTTCCAATAATTGCTGCGTAAATAATTTCCTTGCTCCTGCAAAACGATCCGCCAAAGATCCTTTGTAAGAAAGTGATTGTTGTCCCTTGATCACATTTTCATTACTATGTATAGCGGCCGGTGCAATTTTACTTAATAAAACAATTCCCGCTAAACTGGTACAACGGCTCAATGCCACATACACCTGGCCACTACTAAAAGCCGCTCCGGTATCGATCATTACTTTTTCAAAAGTGAGGCCCTGGCTTTTATGGATGGTAATTGCCCAGGCAAGCCGCAATGGATATTGTGTAAAAGTACCCAGCGTTTCCTGTTCCAGTTTTCCATCTGAACGGTTAAGTGTATAACGGCTGTTATCCCAGGTCTCCACGCCAACTTCAATTTCAGTTCCGTCGCAATCCACAATAATTTTATCTTTTGACAACATTTTTACGACCCCTATCTTACCATTATAATACCTTTTTTGAATGAGATCGTTTTTTAAAAACATGACTTGTGCGCCCTCTTTTAAACTAAGCTCAAACTCTACCGGGTACATATTTTCCGGAAAATCGCCTTCTACTACCGCCTTGTAAGCAAATGTTGCTGCATTAAGTTTATATAGCTCCTGTTCATTGATGTGGTCTGCCTGTTTATTATGCGATGTCAACGTAATATATTTCTCATCCCGCTCGGGGCGAAAATTTGAATCATACCGCAAGTGCAGGTCTTCAAAATCATCCGCCTCCATATGGTTGTTGCGAACTTTGTTTAAAAGCCGTACAAAACTTTCTTCTTTTTGCCGGTAAATCTTATCCAGTTCAAGTAATAAAGGCGATTGCTCTTTTATAGCTAGGCTATCGAAAAAGAAAGGCGAATCATAATATTCTTTTAGAATATTCCACTCGTGGTTTTGTGCAACGGGGGGCAATTGATGCAGGTCGCCAATGCATAATAATTGAACGCCCCCAAAAGGAAGGTGATAGGTTCTTCTTACATTTTTTAAAATAGTATCAATGGCATCCATAACGTCGCACCTAACCATGCTGATCTCATCTATTACCAGCAACTCCATTTTACGCAATAACTGTTGCCGCTGTTTATTGTACCTGATCTTTGCCAATAACTCTTCCTTATTATTTTTTGTAGGCAAAAAAGGATGAAATGGTAATTGAAATAAACTGTGTAGCGTAACACCTCCTGCATTTATTGCGGCAACGCCGGTTGGGGCCGCCACAACAATATTTTTAGTAGAATTTTCTTTCAGGTATCTCAGGAAAGTGGTTTTCCCGGTCCCGGCTTTCCCCGTTAAAAATATGTTTTCACTTGTTTCTGTAACAAAGCGATAAGCCAGGTCGAAAATTTCGTTATGTTCAATGGAATGCATTAGAATAAAGATAACTCATAGTAAGAAACGGGGGGCTATTTAAATAGCTATACTTCCGTGTATGGTCGTTTTTTTCTCAATAAAAACTGTTGTTTTTCTTTTTGAGATCCACCTGGATTTTTATAGCATTGTCTCGGGGAATTAAAAAAAGATAGAAAGGGTTTCAAAAAAACGCTATTGAAAAACCCCTTCTATCTTAGCATAGGAATTATGCAGTGGCCTTACTACCCAGCATTAATAATTCATTTACTTCTACTTCGGTAATGAATTTCTTAGTGCCTTCTTTATCGGTATAGCTGCGGCTGATAAGTTTGCCTTCTATGGCAACCTCGCTTCCTTTGTTCAAGTATTTCTCAACGATGTCTGCGATTTTGCCCCAGGCTACAAGGCTGTGCCAGGTTGTTTCTTTAACCTTTTCGCCTTTGGCATTTCGGTAAACCTCGTTTGTGGCAATACTAAAACGGGCCAGTTTTTTCCCGCTTTGTGTGTTTTTAACTTCTGGTGCGTTACCCAGGTTGCCGATAAGTTGAACTTTGTTCTTTAATGCGTACATGATTTTAAGTTTTGTGTCCGGCCTTAAGCAAGACGGTTTTCAATTTATTTCAACCAACCGGATCAGACGTCATTTCTGGTTGACAAGGCAAAGATGAGGTGGCGAAAAGGAGAAAGCCGGAGATTAAACTTTTACTTACATATATAAGCGTTTGTAAACGGCTGTATAAAAAAAACCTGCTTATTATTAAAACCTAAGTGTGTACTATGGTAAAACAAAAAGAAATAAAAGTGTGTGGGCTTTGCGAAAAGCCGCTAAAAGGCAGAAGCGATAAGAAATTTTGCGATGATTATTGCCGTGCGGCTTATAATAATGAGCTCAAAAGCGCATCTAATAATTATATACGCAATGTAAACAATGCGCTTGGAAAAAACCGGAGGATACTTGAAAACCTTCTCCCAGCCGGAGAGCAAATGGCCAAAACAAACCAGGACAAATTACTTAGGGCAGGATTTCAGTTTAGATATATTACCCATACGTATACCAACTCCAAAGGTAAATTGTATCAATTTTGTTATGAGTACGGATATTTACCGCTGGAAAACAATTGGTTTTTAATAGTAAAACGAAATGAAGAATAGGCAATTCTTAATTATCTGATGAAGCAGCAACAGATTCAAACCTGTAATCTGTATTTATGCAGGAATAATGAAGTATTTTTGCAGGCTTAATTAATGAATTTGCGACTGTTGCTATATAGAACCACCCGGATTATTCTTTCATTTGTATGTGCTTTTTGCATTTCGCAAATATCAAATGCACAATGCGGCACTCCAATTTCTGTATTTCCCTATACTGAGGGTTTTGAAACAACCAACGGAGGTTGGACAGCCGGGGGATCCTTATCCGATTGGGCCTGGGGCGCCCCTGCAAAGCCTGTGATCAATAGTGCGGCAACCGGAGCAAAATGCTGGATAGTTGGCGGACTAACGGGCAGTACATATAATGATGGGGAAGCGTCCTGGCTACAAAGTCCCTGTTTTGATTTTACATCTCTTCAATACCCAAAAATCTCATTCAGCGTTTTTTGGGAAACAGAACAAAGATTTGATGGCGCAGGGTTTCAATATTCAATCAATAATGGCGCTAGCTGGGCGAATGTTGGAAGCATTTCAGAACCGGCTAATTGTTTAAATGGCAATTGGTTTAATTATTCCCCGGTAACCTATTTAAATGGACTTGCAACAGTAAGAGACGGATGGTCGGGTAATATACAATCAACCGGAGGCAGTTGCCTGGGTGGCGGAGGAAGTGGAAGGTGGGTAAATGCAAAACACGTTATGCCAAATCTGGCAGGTGTGCCCAATGTTATTTTCAGGTTTATATTTGGTGCCGGCACCCAATGTAATGCATACGATGGTTTTGCTGTTGACGATATTGTGATCGGAGAAGCCCCACCCAATAATGCATCATTTACTTATTCCTGTACAAACAGTAACACAGTTAGTTTTACAAACACATCTGCCCTCTGTCCGGCAATTATCTGGGGTTTTGGAGATGCCGCCTCCGGCCCTGTTAACAACCAGTCGAACCTGCCAAACCCATCACATGTTTTTTCCGGCCCTGGGCAATATATTATTACGTTAACAGCAAACGGCCCTGCAAATGCGTCGTCAACTACAAATCAAACCATAAATATTCTTGGTCTAACCACATCGGTTATTTCAGGCAATAATTGTTTTGGAGACAACAATGGCTCCGTATCTGTTTCAGTAATTCCAGCTTTAGCAGGCCCGTTCTTCTATTCGTGGAATACCACGCCCCCACAAAACACAGCAACGGCAACAGGACTTGGAGGAGGATCATACACGGTAACTGTAAATGCATTGAACAGTTGTACGTCAACCGCAACAGCTATAATTATGGCACCTGCCGCATTAGCACATACCGTTAATATTGTACAGCCAGGTTGTGGAGTAGCAACCGGCACGGCTACAATTATAGAAAGTGGTGGCACGCCCCCCTATACCTATTCCTGGTCTCCTTCAGGAGGTACTGGCTCAACTGCCAGCGGACTTAGTCCCGGAAATTACACCGTTACAGTTACTGACAATAAATTATGTACAGAAAACATAAACATAGTTATTGCCACCGCAACCCCACCCAATATCAGCATCAGCAATAAAAAAGATGTAACCTGTTTTGGTTTACGTGATGGAACCGCAACAGCTTTAGCAACCGGTGGCAATGCGCCCTACTCTTATAGTTGGAATACAGTACCTACCCAAAACAATGCAACAGCATCAAACCTTGTTGCTGGAAATTATACTGTATCTGTAACAGACAATAATGGTTGTTCTGCATCAACAGCGGTACAAATATTAGAACCGGCCAGCGGCTCCTGCGGTGAAGTGTATTTTCCCAATGCATTTACACCAAACGGAGATGCAAAAAACCCTGATTTTGGCCCCTTGGGAAATGTGGCTGCCATCAGCAATTATCTACTACTCATTTATAACCGCTATGGGGAGCTTGTTTTTTACAGTCGCGATCCTTTTAAAAGATGGGACGGCTTTTATAAAGGGAAACAGAATACGGGCAGTTATGCCTGGGCCGTAACTTTTACTTATAAAGGACAATTTAAAAGAGCAGAAAACGGTTCGGTTACTATGATCAGATAATAAGAACATTCACATTTACTCTCTATTTCAATCACTGGATAAAAAACCGCATTTTTATCTTTCCCCTTTAATTTTAAAGGCATTGTTTTTGCATGTTAAGATTTACTTAACCAAAAATTTAACACAATGCAAAAGCTTAAACAAATAATGGGTTACGCAAGTTTAGCGCTGACCCTGTTCTTTAGCGCCTGTAATAACGAGAAAAAAGCAGACGAAATTACGACCAGCACTACAGATACAGTAGTAACTAGCACTGACGGTACTGCAGCAATGGCAACACTTTCAGCTACGGTACCAGACACCGCACTTACCGGAACTGCGGAATTTTCACAACAAAGCGGGAAAGTAAAAATGGTATTAAACATCACCTGTTTAAAACTGGCCAATAAAAGTGTTGCGGTACACCTGCACGAAATGGGCGATTGCGGCGATATGGGTAAAATGGCTCACGGTCATTGGAATCCTACAAATCAACAACACGGGAAATGGGGAAGCGGTAGTTTTCATTCCGGGGATATAGGCAATGTAAGCCTGGATGCCGCAGGTAAAGGAACATTAGAGATGGAAACAGATCTATGGACCCTTGGCGGCGATGCAAAAACAAACATACTCAACAGGTCATTTATAGTTCATAGTGGTGTTGATGATTTTACAACCCAGCCCACAGGTAATGCAGGATCAAGGATTGGATGTGGTGTTATTATGAAAAAATAATAAAGATCAATAAAATTAAAGTACTGGCCGGCAGGTTATTGGCGCATTGACAGCGCAAATCTGCCAGCCAGTATTTTTTTATTTATGGGGGGTCGAACTGGAACAAAATTCTTAAACTGAAAACTCCCCAGTACTGTTTCCTAATAGTATTTTAAATGTACCCAATTCAACACGATCTTCTTCCGGAATATCATCTACCTCCAATTCGATCCTCCTGGTAATATCACCTAAAGAAGAAAGACGTTCCATGGTATAAGGGATGGTATCGAGGCCCGAAGCAAATTTTAAAATATAACTGTACATGCCAAACAAGGTGCCTGCCATAATGGTTGAATTGTGCAGGTTTCTTGAAACGATCAAAGAAACGGCAATCACCAGTAAAACCATGATCTCCATAAAACCAAAGTTCCAGGCTTCTTTATCCGAGATACGAACCTGCCATTTGCGTAAATTATTATAGTGGTGACGGATACTTGTGTTGTTACCGGTTGATATGATATCTACCTGCTTTTCCAGTTCATCATTTTTATGTTTGTTGAGCCGCATCATTTTTTTACCATACAGCATGCTAATGATAATTACCGGTATCATGATGGCCAGGCAAATGAGCACTACAGACTGGTCATAAAAGGATAAGATGATCAGGGAACCTAAAATATTGTACACCGCTTCAATAACATATACCAGGTCGTGTTCTAAAAAATCAACAAACTCCCTGGCCAGGGTTGAATGAGCAGAAAGTTTTGAAACATCTGTTTTATTATACCGGCGGGTTAAAAACCGGGTGACGAGTGAAGTGTAAATGGCAGAATAAGTACGGGTATCAAACATATGGCGAATGGTACCAATAACGAGGTACGCCAGGTGAACAATGGTCAATACGATCAACCCATCATAACTTCCTTTGATGAGATCATTAATGGCTTCACCAAAAAAATAAAAACGTAAAAGTCCGCCCAGCATTTCCAGGGAGAATAACGAATACGTAAATATCAACTGATATTTATGTTTCATCATCAGGTTGCGTAATATTTGAAACTTCGACATAGTTCTGTTATTATGATGCAGCGATCAGCTAATTAATGGCCCCGGTAAAGGGAGAATTTTTAATGGTGGTTAGTAAGACCGGATAATATCAGGCGAGTTTAATTATTGAGTAGGCTTTCTCTTTCAGTTACCGAATTATTGGTAATTCCGGTAACCCGTCCGCAACAATTGGCTGCACCGCAGCGACAATTAAAGGGCTCCATGTGTTCATCCAGGAAGGAAGCGTAGTTGAGGGTTAATTCTTCGCCTTTCGAGATCTTTCGCAAAGCCACTACATTTAAGCCTTCATAAGCGGTGTTCGGATCGCAACTGTGATTTTGTGGTGCCCAGTTTGCCGGGTTATTATCCCAGAGCAAAAATACTTCTTTACTGAGCGGATAAGCGTATTTTCTAAAAGTTTCCTTTTCCTTAATATTCCAATAACGGTCTACATAATTGCGGGTTACAATACACTGGGCCATCTCTTCTCCCCTGAAGATCACTTCTTTAGCGTCTATTTCCTGGTTAGCATAAATGCCATAACCAGCAATAGCATTCCCTTTCATAGTGTATTTTTTTTGCCTGCGTTGATGACGGGCTATACCCTCATCAATTATTTTTTGCAGAAAACCGGCCTGCCCGATGCCATCAGCTTTTAATATATAATCTGCCGATCCCTCATACCCATCTTTATAAAAAACCGAGCAGGTAAAGTTTATTTCCAGGAAGAAGACCTCGTTCTTATCATTTACCCTGAAGTCGAGCCGGGCATAACCAACCCCGTCAAATCCCTGGAAGATCTGCAGGGCAGCATCTTTCAAATGCTTTTCCAGAACAGGGTCATTACAGGGAATATTTGCTTCGGGATGAAGTTCGGATGTTTTTAAGGCATAGGTCTTAAACTGGAAACCTTCGGGGAAAATATATTCAATGGGTTTAAATACGGTACAGTTCTTTCCATCATCATCATTAGCTACCAACATTACAGTAAACTCCCGGCCTTCAATATATTCTTCTACTAATAACGGACCGTATTCGTCTAATATTTCTTTACACTTATCAATCAGCCCTGTTTTATTATGCACCAACGAGTGCTGATCAATACCCAGGCTATCGCCAGCTTTATCGGGCTTTACAAACAAGGGATATTGTAAATGAGCGCAGTCAACATCAATACTATCGAGGCTTTCAATCAATGCAAATGCAGGCGTTTTAATACCGGCAACATAAGCCACATATTTCATCAGGTCTTTGGGAGGATCGTATAACAAAGATGTTGGCCCGGTAAAAGGCAGGTTCAGCAGTTCCATAAAATAAATAACATCTATTGATGGAACGCTCCACTCTAAGTAAC
>JBDSXS010000046.1:0-9630 GCA_039926045.1 Ferruginibacter sp. | reverse complement strand
TGGCGAACAATAAAGATCTTTGTAGCAGCAGGCTCCTGTTGTGCGGTAACGCTATGCTGAAAACCAACAACAATCAAAAAGATCAATAAATATTTCATATCCTTTATTTAGTACGCTAAATTTAAGTTATTACCATTAAAATACTCCCAAGATTAGTCGATAAAGTGTTCAGTTGCACACATTTTCATTAAATTACACCCAATTTAAAAACCCGATCCACTGTATTAAAAGTTCAAAAAAGTAATGCAGCACAAGTCCCGAATAAATTCGGGATGCCGATTTAACATCAGCAACTGCATAACGCCAATGAAGTTTAGCTTTGTACTTTTGCCGGGATCAAAAAATAATTATAACATAATCTCCTCAACCCCCCTTTAGGGGACGGGGGTAAATCAATAAACTATGTGCGGAATTGTAGGTTACACAGGTCCAAAAGAAGCATACCCGATCGTGATAACAGGATTAAAAAGATTGGAATACAGGGGCTACGACAGTACGGGCGTTGCTTTACTCAACAGTGGTTTAAAAGTTTATAAAAAGAAAGGCCGGGTTTCTGAACTGGAAGATGCCATTGTGGGAAAAGACCTGCATGCACATACCGGCATTGGCCATACCCGCTGGGCAACACATGGCGAACCCAGTGATAAAAATGCACACCCACATACCTCGGCCAGTGGAAAATTAGCCATGATACACAATGGCATTATTGAGAATTATGCACAGCTAAAAAAAGAACTCAGCAATAAGGGTTATGTTTTTACCAGCGAAACGGACACAGAAGTTTTATTGAATTTTATTGAAGACATCAAAGAAAATAACAAATGCGACCTGGAAGAAGCGGTAAGGGTGGCATTGAAAAGAGTTACCGGCGCTTATGTAATTCTTATATTGGATGAAGAAAACCCGGACACGATCATTGCTGCAAGAAAAGGAAGTCCATTGGTTATTGGAGTAGGCAAGGGCGAACATTTTTTAGGTTCCGATGCATCACCCATGCTGGAATACACCAAAGAGGTTGTTTATGTAAACGATTATGAACTGGCTATTGTTCGCCCGAATGAACTCATCTTAAAAAACCTTGGTAATGAGAAGATCACTCCCTTTGTTACCAAGCTTGATATGGAGCTTGCTGCCATTGAAAAAGGCGGTTATGATCATTTTATGCTGAAAGAAATATTTGAACAGCCCAGCACCATTCACGATTGTTTAAGGGGAAGACTGGATGCTACTGCCGGAACGATCACCATGAGCGGTATTCAGACCAATATGTCGCATTTTAAAAATGCAAACCGCATCATCATTGTTGCCTGCGGTACAAGCTGGCATGCGGCATTATTGGCCGAATATATTATTGAAGAGTTATGCCGTATCCCTGTCGAAGTGGAATATGCTTCTGAATTCAGGTATCGAAACCCGATCGTTAATAAAGGAGACATCATCATTGCCATATCACAAAGTGGCGAAACTGCAGATACTTTGGTAGCCATTGAAAGGGCAAAAGAAAACGGTGCGATCATTTTCGGCATTGTAAATGTGGTGGGCTCTTCTATTGCCAGGATCAGTGATGGCGGTGCTTATACGCATGCCGGCCCTGAAATTGGTGTAGCATCTACCAAAGCATTTACCGGCCAGTTGGCCGTGCTGACCATGATGGCTTTAAAGATCGCCAAAGAAAAAGGAACGATCAGTGAGGAACGTTACAGCAATTTATTATTTGAGCTCGAAGCGGTGCCTGAAAAAGTAAGTGCTATTTTAAAAAGTGCCGAAGACATTAAAACGATCGCCCTGAAATACAAAGGGGCATCTGATGCATTATACCTGGGACGTGGTTATAATTTCCCGATCGCTTTGGAAGGTGCCTTGAAATTAAAAGAGATATCCTACATACACGCAGAGGGCTATCCAGCCGCTGAAATGAAACACGGACCCATTGCATTGGTTGATGAGAATTTACCGGTTGTATTCATTGCTACCAAGGATTCTTACCACGAAAAGATCGTAAGCAATATACAGGAGATCAAAGCCCGTAAAGGAAAAGTGATCGCCATAATTACCGAAGGAGATGACATCATTCCCGGTATGGCTGATGATGTATTTTTTGTACCCACTGCCGATGAAATTATTGCACCCATACTAAGTACTATACCCATGCAATTGTTAAGCTATTATGTAGGCATTGCTAAAGGCGTTGATGTAGATAAACCGAGGAATTTGGCAAAGAGTGTGACGGTGGAATAACAGACCCAGATTCTTTTGAATTTATTTATACCTTGTATAAAATAATTGCTATTGAAATATCTTTTGCTGATATTAGGTTTCCCGGTATTTGCAATAGCACAGCCATGCCGTTACCAGTTAAGAATATTTTCTGCATTTGATAAGACAGCCAACGTGGCTTATGCCAATGCCCCTGCATTGAATTCGCCCTATATTTTCGAAAACAGCACTTCAAATCAAAACCTGGTGCTGGATATATTTGAACCTTCGGGAGATACTGCACAAAAAAGAGCCCTGATCATTTTTGCACATTCAGGTGGTTTTTTAAATGGTACAAAAGATAATGCCGATATGCAGGCACTCTGTGATTCCTTCAGCCATCGGGGCTATGTTACTGCAACACTGAATTACCGGCTCGGTTTTAATGCCCTAAGCAGCAGTGCTTCTGAACGTGCGGTATGGCGTGGCATACAGGATGGCAGTGCAGCGATCAGGTTCTTTAAAGAGAATGCCGCACTTTATAAAATAGACACCAGCCTGATCTTTATGTGGGGCAGCAGTGCAGGAGCATTTTTAGCTTTGGGTCTCGCTTATATTGATAATGCAGAAAGGCCTGCAAGTACCTATACCGGAACCTTAAGGCCCGATCTTGGATGTAAGGATTGTACAGGAAATAATTTTGCACATAGTTCAAAGATCGCCGGTATCATTTCCTGTTGGGGAGCCACGGGAGATACAGCCTGGATACAAAATAATAACAATACGCCGGTTCAGCTTTTTCATGGTACCGGAGACGCTACAGTACCTTATACCGAAGGGTATCCGTTTGGACTTACAACCATTGCTTATGTACGTGGCTCACAACAGATCAACGAACAGTTGAACAGAACTTCTATATACCACGAATTTTATTTCGAGCCAGGTTTAGGCCATGAATACTGGGGAACCAGTAATGGAACTTTTATACCAGGTGGACCAACCGTTTATTGGCTGGATATTATAACCAGGGCGAAAAATTTTATGCTGGGCAGGATGAGCGGCCTGCCCATCTGCCTATTACCTGTTACACTCACCCGCTTTACCGGCAATAATATTGATGAAAAAATATACCTGCATTGGACTACCGCACAGGAAACAAACTTACAAAGCATACTTGTTGAGCGAAGTGATAACGGGCTTAATTTTACCAGTTTGATCAGCATGAAACCACAAGGCGTTACCGGTGGTGGAACTTCTTATTCAACCATTGATGCCTCCCCCTATTCAGGTAACAGCTTCTACAGGTTAAAGCTCATTGACCAGGATGGCCGCCTTACCTATTCAGGGATCCTTAGCTTTAAAACAAAAGCAAAGAACCTCATGGTAACGCAATTGTATCCAAACCCTGTTTACAACCGGTTGTATCTTCAATTGCAGTCAGCTAAGGACCAAGAAGTAAATGTATCAGTCCTTGATATTACAGGAAAGCTGCTCCAGGCAAATGTTCTTAAGTTGAAAAAAGGTATGAACAACACTAACATCTCATTTCAAAACCTGGCATGCGGTATCTATATTGTTCAGTACAAAAACGAACAGGACGGGAATTTAATTACGGTTAAAATTGTAAAACAATAAAGATTTGAATACTCGTCGTAATTTGATCTACATTCCCTTCATCAACTTTATGCTTATTATTTTTCTTTTGGTTCTATATTGTTAACTTGAGATAATATTTTTTTTACAACCTGATTACAGGTTAAATTTTTATTCATTAGTTATCCAAATGTTTCATGAATATCATCAAAAAACATCCGGTTAATAATCTCGGCTACAACTTTGTAGATAAAAAATATATTCCAAAAGGCAAAGACGAATACCATCTGCGCAACCTGCACAACAAGAATGGTATTGATTACCGAAAACTGACTGCTCGGGATATTGAGGCCCTCATCCGCAACCGAAATACATCAGATGACTGGAATAAGATCTTTGTTTCCAAAGATTTTAATCCCGAACTGGTAAGGAACTGCAAATTTCATGGGCTTGTGCGTATTGGAAAGCAGGAATCTTTTTACCTGGAATTTCATAACCTCCGTATGCCGGTTGGTTTGTATAACAGCACCATCATCAGCAGCGACCTGGGCAATAATGTTTGTATTGATAATGTAAATTACCTCAGTCATTATATAATTGGTAATGAAGTGATGATCGCTAATGTAAATGAATTGGCTACCACCGATTATGCAAAATTTGGTAATGGTATTCTAAAAGATGGTGAAGATGAAAAAACAAGGGTGTGGATGGAACTTGGTAATGAAGCCGGTGGCAGGAGTGTGATTCCATTCAACGGCATGCTGGCCGGCGATGCCTGGCTTTGGAGTAAATACAGGGAAGATGATGCTTTGCTGAATAAATTCAAAGAATTTACGGAAAAACGTTATGATAAACAGCGGGGATATTATGGTAAGATCGGCGACAGGACAGTAATTAAAAACTGTAAGATCATCAAAGATGTTTGGGTGGGTTCTGATGCCTATTTTAAAGGTGCCAATAAATTAAAGAACCTTACCGTGAACAGTGACGAGAACCGTACCTCGCAAATTGGTGAGGGCTGCGAACTGGTGAATGGTGTTGTGGGTTATGGCTGCCGGATATTTTATGGGGTGAAAGCAGTTCGTTTTGTGATGGCCTCGCATTCGCAGTTAAAATATGGTGCCAGGCTGATCAATTCTTACCTCGGCAATAATTCCACCATTTCCTGCTGCGAGGTCTTAAATTCATTGATCTTTCCGGCACATGAGCAGCACCATAACAATTCATTTTTATGTGCGGCGGTGATCATGGGGCAAAGCAATATGGCTGCGGGTGCCACTATCGGCAGCAACCACAACAGCCGGGCAGCTGATGGCGAAATAGTGGCTGGTCGTGGGTTCTGGCCCGGGCTATGTGTAAGTCTAAAACACAATTCAAAATTTGCGTCTTTCACAATCATTGCCAAAGGCGATTTTCCTGCAGAATTGAATATCCCGATCCCCTTTTGTTTGGTCAGCAATGACGTGTCTCACGATAAATTAGTGGTAATTCCCGGTTACTGGTTCATGTATAATATGTATGCACTGGCACGTAACGAATGGAAATATATTGCCCGTGACAGGAGGACAGAAAAAATCCAGCGTATTGAATATGATTTCCTGGCACCGGATACCATCAACGAATTATTTGATTCATTGAAACTTTTAGAAACACTAAAACCCGATGATACAGGCACGGCTGAAATAACAGGTTGGGAAAACACCAACCGCAAAACTGAACTGCATAAAGTACCTCAGGCTATTTTGATATTTAAAGAGTTGATCCGGTATTATGGTACCATGGAATTACTGAACCATATGCAAACCAATAAATTCGTTGATTTTAATGCCTTGAAAAGATCACTCTCCGCCAAAGTACAGCGAAGTGAATGGCTGAATATTGGCGGTCAATTAATTCAACGGTCAGAAATAGAGAGTTGCAAACGCAAGATCAAATCGGGCAAAATAAAGAGCTGGGTTGAGTTACATGAGTTTTATAAAGAACAGGGCACTGCCTATACAACCGACAGGTTAAATCATGGATATACTGCCCTGCTTGAAATATTAAATATTACACCCAAACAATTTACCCCTGCACTGCTTAAACAATTGTTACAACAAACGTTAGATACAAAGGAATGGATGTGCAAAGGCATTTTCGATTCCCGTGCAAAAGATTACAGCAACCCTTTCCGCAAAATGGTTTATGATACCAATGAAGAGATGAATAAAGTGCTTGGCCGTTTGGAAGACAATAGCTTTATACAGCAGCAGCTTGCAGACCTTGACGGGATGAAAAAGCAGGTGAGATCCGTGATCAGAAAAATAAAATAATAAACCCCCTTGAAGAAAATATTAATCCTATTCCTTTTTGTCTGCCTTGCATGCCCGGGAAAAAGTCAATCCCTTGCCCAGGTAAAAAGGATATTGGATACCACCAGTAACCCCATTGGTTTTGTAAAATACGTACTCAGGAAAAAATATTTTATTGATACAATAACCGTGGTAAGCACACAACAATTTATCGGTAAGGCCGACAGCCTGGCATATCATGGCAAGACAGGCAAAGTGTATGGCCCTTTTAAAAAAGAAAATATACTGGTGAAGATATTGGCGAAACTGCCGAATACTTTTTACCACATCAACCATATTTTAATTGACACATCTGTATTTGATAAATCATATGCGGAGATCCTGGCCGATGATATTCTCGCAAAAATAAAAGCTGGTACAACCACCTTTGCAGCACAGGCCAGTATTTACAGCGCTGACCTGGAGACCTCTTCAAAAGGTGGCGACCTGGGCTGGTTTATAAAGGGCGTAATGTTGCCGCAACTTGATAAGGAAATGGTGAAACATAAGAAAGGCGACCTTTTTAAAGTATGGTCTGGATCAGGATTGCACATTGTTAGGATCGCAGACAACCCGAAAGAAGATACAGGTTATGCTTTATTACTGAGGGTTATTTTGTAGCATAAAAAAAATAAACATTCAGCCTTTCTTTTGTACATTTATTTCCATAAAATTATTTTATGCAGGATCAACTGAACGACTTTACGAACGAAACCGGTTGCCCCAAATGTGGCAGTAAAACAGTATCAAAAGTAAAATATACCTGGTGGGGTGGAGTTTTAGGCCCCAGGTTATTACACCATACTAAATGCGGAAGTTGTGGTTATACCTTTAACAGCAAAACGGGTAAGCCTAATACAGTAGGGATCATTATGTATTCTGTTATAATTTTTATAGTGGTTTTTGCTGCCTGGTATTTCTTAAGAACGATGTAATTACAAAAAATATTCAAGCGCCAGTTCATATCCCTTCAATCCCAAACCACTGATAACGCCTTTCGCCTTCCCGGAAACATGAGACAGTTTCCTGAAATCCTCCCTTCCAAAAATATTGGAGATATGTACTTCTATCACCGGGCTGGTAATGGCTGCAATGGCATCGCCAATGGCCACAGAGGTATGTGTATACCCTCCGGGGTTAAAAATTATGCCATCAACACTAAAACCCACCCGCTGAATTTCATTGATGAGTTCACCTTCTACATTACTTTGAAAATAGGAAATTTCCTGGTTGGCGTATTTGTTCCGTAAGGTCTCCATGAAATTATCAAAAGATTCACCTCCGTAAATATCCACTTCTCGTTTGCCAAGAAGATTAAGATTTGGTCCGTTGATGATCGCTATTTTCATGCCCCTATCCCCTAAAGGGGTAATTAAAGTTTATAAATTCAATGCTGCCTGCAAAATAACAAAGAGTTTCGATTATTGAACTCTAAAGTTCCCCCTTTAGGGGGCGGAGGGGGTCTAAAAACTCATCAAACAAGTACCTGCTATCGTGTGGCCCCGGAGTAGCTTCTGGATGATACTGTACAGAGAATGCCTTTTTATCTTTTATGCGAATGCCCTCAATACTGTCGTCATTTAAGTTAACATGGGTAATTTCAATATTGTCATTTTCCCTCACCGCCTTAGGATCAACGCCAAAACCGTGGTTCTGTGTTGTGATTTCACATTTGCCATTGATGACATTTTTTACCGGGTGGTTCAATCCACGATGGCCATGGTGCATTTTAAAAGTAGGTATATCATTGGCAAGTGCCAGTAACTGGTGCCCAAGGCAAATTCCGAATAAAGGTTTATCAGCAGCCAGGATATCTTTCACAGTTTTAATGGCATAGTCCATAGGTGCCGGATCGCCGGGGCCATTGCTGATAAAATAACCATGGGGTTTAAATTTTTCAAGCTCATCAAAGCCCGTCTTTGCATTATGCACTTTTACATAAGCTCCACGCTCCACCAAACAATTCAATATATTTTTTTTGATACCGAAATCAAGCACAGCGATCCGCAAGGCACTTTTTTCATCTCCTGCAAAATAAGATGCTGCGGTACTTACAGCCGAGGCCAGTTCCAGGCCATCCATCGACGGTACATCTTTTAATGTTTTCTTCAGTTGCGCTACATCTGTAGTTTCAGAAGATATAATGCAATTCATAGCACCCTGTGTACGTATATGGGCAACAAGAGCCCTGGTGTCGATACCATCAATAGCAACCACACCCTGTGCTTCAAAATAATCCTGTAAAGAAGTATCTGCCATAAAACGGCTATACTTGTTTTCCAGGTTGCGGCCGATCACTGCTTTTACTTTTACGCTGTCGCTTTCCACATCTGCGGCTTTTACACCGTAGTTGCCAATATGTACATTATTCATGATCAAAACCTGTCCATAATAACTGGGGTCGGTAAAAACTTCCTGGTAACCTGTCATGCCGGTATTAAAACATATCTCACCGGTAGCTGTTCCGGTCTTACCAAAAGCAGTACCGTTAAAAATGGTTCCGTCTTCTAAAATTAAAATAGCGGGAAGTGTTTTTATATCAGCCATGTATTATAAAGGTTTTGCAAAGAAACGCACAGAAATGGGTATTGAACAAATAAAATTTCTCACATTTTACTTTCTGTCTGAACGGGGATTTGGGTGGATGTTTTGGATTAAAAGGATTATGATCCAAAACATCCTTTTAATCCACCCAAATCCCCGTTCAGACAGACGCATAAAAAAAGCTCCGATTAAAAAATCGGAGCTTATATAAACAGTTAGTTTCAATTAGTAGTGAGCGAAGTCGAACTATGCTTTGGTTTCTTCTGTTGTGTCAGTTGCTTCTTCAGTTGTTGCTTCAGTAGTGAGCGGAGCCGAACTACTGTCAGCTTTTTTCTTAGCTCCACCTGCACGACGTGTTTTTTTAGCCGGTTCAGCAGCAGTTTTTTCAGTGCCTTTACCGTAGATCTCGTTAAAGTCAACCAACTCGATCATAGCTATTTCAGCATTATCACCGGTTCTTGCACCTAATTTGATGATACGGGTATAACCACCGGGGCGGCCAGCAACCTTTGGCGCAACCACAGTAAATAATTCTTTAACTGCAGCTTTATCATTCAGGTAGCTGAACACAATACGGTGATTGTGCATAATAGCTTCCTTAGTGTCGGTGCTTTTCGTTTTGGTGATCAATGGCTCGATGTAAGTACGTAAAGCTTTTGCTTTAGCCAGGGTTGTTGTAATTCTTTTGTAAGTGATCAACTGGCAACCTAAGTTCATTAGGAGGGCCCTTCTGTGAGAAGCCGTTCTGCTCAGTTTATTACCTTTTTTTCCGTGACGCATGACATTTGTTTTGTTTCTCTTCCGCTTATATCCTGAGCGAAGTCGAAGGGTTAATTCGTCTGTACCGTGTCAGGAATTACAGACTACTTGTTATTAGAGAAAGCTGTTAGCTGTTAGCTGTTAGCTGTTAGCAGGAACTGCTAATGGCTAATGGCTAATGTCTAGCGGCTCGTTTACTTATTCATCA
>JBDSXS010000045.1:0-5978 GCA_039926045.1 Ferruginibacter sp. | reverse complement strand
CTCGGTAAAATCATCAACAGATAAAGGGAGGCCTGCCGGACAACCATCAATAGTTAACCCAACACAATCGCCATGCGATTCGCCAAAAATGTGTACCCTGAATATGCGGCCGAATGAATTCAATGTTTTATTTTTTTAGCTGTTAGCCTTTAGCCATTAGCTATTAGCGTTAAAACACTAACAGCTAACGGCTAAGAGCTAACCGCTATTTTAGTAAAGATACATCAGCGTTCATCAATTTCAAATCTTCGTAAAAACCGGGATAAGATTTATTAACTGCTTCAGCATCTTCAATTATTGTTTCTCCATCAGCCTGTAAAGCTGCAACAGCACATGCCATAGCAATACGATGATCGTGATGGGAATGAACCGTTGCTCCTTTTAATCCTCCTCCTCCTTCGATCAGCATCAGGTCATCCTGCAATTTTATGGTAATTCCCATTTTTTCAAAAGCTGACTGCAAGGTTAGAGCACGGTTACTTTCTTTATGTGATAAGCGACTTACACCTTCAATAACACTTGTTCCTTTACAATAAGCAGCCAATGCAACCAGGGGTGGAAAAAGATCAGGGCAATCTGTTGCATCAAAATGAAAAGGCTTGCCGCCAACCCCTAAAGGGGAGTTGATTACTATTTGTTTTTCTTCTATCGAAATATTTGTACCGCAATCTATCAGGGCTTTTAAAATGGCTTTATCTGCCTGGGTTGAAAACACATCCAATCCTTTTACAGTTATCCCACCGGCAATGGCTCCGGCCACTAATAAGAATGCGGCACCGCTCCAATCGCCTTCAACGACATAAATCCTGAGCGAAGTCGAAGGATTATCCGAGTCCTGAGTCCCGAAATTATCGGGATAAACTCCGTCGAAGGATGGTTTAATAACAAACTTTTCATAATCATTATTCTCCACATCATAACCAAATTGTTTCATCATCTGCAAGGTGAGATCAATGTATGGTTTGCTTTTTAGATTTTGAACTGTAATGGTAACCGGCTTTACAGCAGCTTTAGCAAATGCTATCAAAAGACCGGTTAAGAATTGGGAGCTTAATGAGCCATCTATGGTAATATCTGCCGGTTGCAACGGTCCTTTAATTTTTATAGGCAGGTATCCGTTATTCGATTCAATTGAAATACCTAACTGTGGAAATACCTCATCGAAGAAATGCATGGGACGCCTTAATAAACTTCCCGTTCCGTTGATCGTTATTTCTTCTGAAGATAAAGCCAGGACAGGGGTAAACATCCGTATCCCTAAACCACTTTCGCCACAATTGATAGCCCTCCCACCCCCCAAGGGGGGATTTTTGGAGCCTTTAAATTTTATACTCTTCACTAATAAACTACCATCTGAATTTTCAGTAATTATTGCGCCTAATTCTTTTATGATATCAAGTGCAGCCAGGTCATCATTACTTTTTCCGGGATTTAGTAAAGTTGTTTCTCCTTCAGCCAGCAAAGCAAGCGCACAAGCCCGCTGCATACTGCTTTTTGAAGCAGGTGCAACAATGGTTCCTGAAATAATTGAAGGCTGAATGGTTGCAATCACTATACGATCTCTTTAAAATGTTTTTCCAGGTCTGCTAAACTGATAAATTTAATTTCGGCATTACCAATATTTTTTAACAGAATAAAATTTACGCCATCGCCTTTTCGTTTCTTATCCATTTTTAAAACCTCGAAAACTTTTTCGTGGTCAGTTTCTATATCAACCGGTAAATGATATCTGGCCAGCAGTTTTACGATCCTGGCTGCTTCATTAAAATTAAGGTCATTGATCTGCTCCGATAAATTGCAGGCTGCCACCATCCCGATACTTACTGCGTGCCCGTGAGGTATGCCGTGTAAATTTTCAATGGCGTGCCCGATCGTGTGACCGAAATTTAAAAGTTTTCTGTCGCCGGTCTCAAATTCATCATGGGTAACGATCTGTGTTTTTATCTCTACATTTTTTTCAATAAGGTCTGCTATCAAAGTTTTGTCAGATTGATATTCATGTAAAGAATATTTTTCCAGCACAGCAAACAACAGTGAGTCTTTGATACAGGCATGTTTTATGATCTCGGCAAAGCCATTCACCCATTCTTTAACCGGCAGTGTTTGTAAAAAACTGTAATCATAAAAAATAAATTCAGGTTGAACGATGGTGCCTACCATATTTTTATAAACGCCTACATCGATCCCGTTCTTGCCGCCAATAGCTGCATCTACCATGGCTAAGATAGAAGTTGGCACAAGGCCAAATTTCACACCTCTCATATATACAGCCGCAACATAACCTGTAATATCTGTTACTACTCCTCCCCCAACGCCGATCAAAAAAGTATTTTTATGGGCACCGATACTTATTAATTCCCTGATGATATGATCAACCGTAGCCTGGTTCTTGTTCTCTTCGCCGGCTGCAAATTTTATGACCGGAAAGCCGATCATTTTATCTGTATGATGTTCAAATACATGTTCATCTGTGATGATCACCATATTTGCGTCATTTACCAGGCCACCCATCGCAGAAAAATCCGCGTCAAAATAACAGGTTACCATTTTTGTAGAAAATCTATGTTCAGATCTATGCATACTAATTACTTCAGGATACAAAATTCAGCTCAGGAATTCATGATCTTATTCTGATGCTGGATACTTTCCAGATGCACGGCATCAAAATACCTGGTGATGAATTCCTTTGACAGGCCCAGCATCTCCCCTTTTTGAAAACCCCTTTCCAGTATCTCGTTCCACCGGTTGGTTTGCAAAATGGTGATATCATTATCTTTCTTGTATTGCCCGATCTTGTCAGATAGTTTCATGCGTTGTCCAAGCAAGGTCATCAACTCATCATCTACCTGGTTTATCTGTTCACGTAATGTTGTAAGGGCCGTAATAAATTCCTGCTCTGTGGTGCTTTCACGGCGCCAAACCAGGTCATTCAGCAATTCCAGTAATCTCTCAGGCGTTACCTGTTGCTTGGCATCGCTCCATGCATTATCGGGATCTATATGACTCTCCAGCATCAACCCATCAAAATCAAGGTCAATACTTTTTTGTGCAACAGATTGTAACATGCTTCGGTTTCCGCAAATATGCGATGGGTCGCAAATTAATGGCATCCCCGGGTAGCGTCGTTTCATCTCTATAGGTAAATGCCACATGGGTGCGTTTCTAAATTCGGTATTGCCGTAGGAAGAAAATCCACGGTGGATCATACCCACCTGCTTAACGCCAACTTTTTGCAATCGCTCAATTCCGCCACTCCACAATTCAAGATCGGGATTGATGGGATTTTTTATCAGCACCGGAACATCAACGCCACGCAAAGCATCAGCAACTTCCTGCACGCTGAATGGATTAACTGTTGTTCTTGCCCCGATCCAAAGCATATCAACGTCAAATTTCAATGCATCTTCTACATGCTTTGCCGTTGCTACTTCTACCGTGGTTGGAATGCCCGTTATTTTTTTTGCCTTTGCGAGCCAGGGTAAGGCAACAATACCATTGCCTTCAAACATACCGGGTTTGGTACGGGGTTTCCAGATACCGGCACGGAGCAGGTCTACTTTACCTGTTTTAGCAAGCCTTGTTGCGGTTTCCAGCATCTGTTCTTCGGTCTCAGCACTGCAGGGCCCACTGATGATCAGCGGACGCTTATTCCATTTTTCCTGCATTAATTCTTTCATAGTCTGTACTTGTGTTTCCATTGTAAAATTAGTTGTATGTTGCCATCTTTTGAATTCTATTTAACGTACCTAAGCGGTTGAAGAATGGTCAGACGATGCGTCGGTCCATTCTTCGAAACTCATTTCAAATTTTATTTCTCCTTTTCCATGGAGACCCACTTCTTTCCAGCCCTGCATACGGTAGAAATTTGCAGCCCTGGTTGTAGGGTCTGTACCTAACCATATCTTTTCTTTGGTATGAACAAAATACCAGTCCATCATGATCTGGTGCAATTTTTTTCCGATACCCATGGCTTCAAACTCCGGGTCAATAAAGAGCGCCCACACATTGCTCTCAACCAGGTCAACAATAGCAAATCCCGTTATTCTTCCATCAATTTCGCAAACCCAGCCCTTGCCCCTATTCGTCATGTATTCTTCTACATCCTTGTCAGGTACTAATGCCGGATCCGACAGCCTGTTTTCTTTAACCGCATGCCGCACAAACTGTATTTGTGCAATGTCTGATATTTCCGCTTCCCTATAAATCATGCTTGCATTTTTGAAGCCGCTCAAGATCCCCTTCAGGGATTTAGGGGCCTTATTTTAAGATCCTTTTGATCTTGTTTGCATTTTCGATCAGTTCAACCAGGTAATCCATATTCTCTTTTTCAATACTGGCCTTAAATTTTCTTAACTGCGAAATGTGTTCATTTAAAACATCCAGCACATTTTCTTTATTTTGCATAAAGATGGGCGCCCACATGGCTGAATTACTTTTTGCCAAACGCACCGTACTTTCAAAACCCCCGCTGGCCAGCTCAAAAATGGTATCTTCTTCTTTTTCCTTTTCCAGAACAGTCAATGATAAAGCGTACGACGCAATATGTGAAATATGACTTACATACGCAGCATGTATATCATGCACATCAGAATCCATATAAACCAGTTGCATCCCTATTTTAGTATAAACTGTTTCTGCCATTAACAAAGCATCGGCATCTGATCTGTCTTTTTCACAGATCACCGCTACCCTGCCTTTAAAGGCATCTTTTACAACAGATTCAGGCCCGTCTTTTTCAGTCCCCCACATAGGGTGTGTAGCCACAAATCTCCCACGGTTTGCATTAGTAGTTATGGAACTGCATATTATTCCTTTAGTAGAACCTACATCCATTAAAACCTGTCTATCCAGTTTACTCAATACATCAGGCAATACCTGCAAGGTTGCATCAACCGGAATGGCAATAATGATCAATTCGCTCTGCTTTACCGCTTCATTCAAAGGCATGGTCTCATCTATCCAGCCCAATTGAAGTGCCGTAGCAATATTTTTTATATTGGTATCAACCCCAATTATTTTTTCAGCAAAGCGTGTTTCTTTTAAACGGTTTGCAAGGGAGCAGCCAATAAGTCCGGTTCCAATTATAGTTACTGTCATAATAAAAATTAAAAATCCCCCGATTTTGTCGGGGGACTTTTTATGTTAGTCTGTTTTAGTTCAGTTTATAACAAAAGCTCCCCGTCTATTAATAAAATAATAGCCATAATAAAACCAGGTATTTGTGCTTTTGTTTGTCATTTACAATTCAAAAATAGGGAAACTACCGAATTAAACAAAAAAATGCCCCACTTATAAATAAATGGGGCGATTCGATTGCTTGTCATTTTAAAATCTTTGACCGGCACCAGGACAGGCAATCAGCCGGTATTGAATTACTTCTTGATTGTATCAGTAGTAACTTTGATCGTGCTGTCAGTTACAACCAAAGTTGTATCAGCAGCCATAGGAGTTACTACAGTAGCAGTATCGCTGGTAGTTGTTGTTTCACTTGTTTTACCGTCGTTACAAGCAGCAAAAGTTACAGAAACGATCGCTAAAGCTAAGATTACTTTTTTCATTTTGTGTTTTGTTTAATTTTTAAAATTATAATTTGATATTTATACCCGGATCGACAAAAGGTAACCCAAGTTTTTTAAAAAGTTTATTTTAGCGTTTTTTTTGGGTTACTATTCATATTTACATGTATTAATATTCAGTTAGTGAGCAATTTAGAACAGGAAAAGCTATTATTGGAAGGATTGGCTTCAAATGACGGAACGGTTATTGAAGCCATATACCGGGATAACTACCCTATGATACAGGGTTTTATACTTAACAATAATGGAAATAGTGACGAGGCAAGGGATATATTTCAGGAAGCAATGATCGTGATCTATGAAAAGGCTGTTTCGGGGAATTTTGAGTTGAATTGCCTGTTAAAGACTTATTTATATTCGGTTTGCAGGCGGCTTTGGCTTAAAAGATTACAACAATTGCAG
>JBDSXS010000044.1:0-2576 GCA_039926045.1 Ferruginibacter sp. | reverse complement strand
TTGCCGGCAGTTTATTAAACAAAGAACAAAAACCGGCTTTCCTGGAAAATATAAAAATGGAGTACGATAAACTCCTGGTAGATTTTGGCAATAAAAGATCTACCAAACAATTTTTAAAATTTGAGGAAGCACAACAGAACGGAACTGTAATTGACTGGGCTAATTATACCCCGGTTAGACCAACATTTACCGGCACAAAAATTTTAGATGATTACCCATTGGCTGAAATTGCCGAATACATCGACTGGCAACCATTCTTCATTGCCTGGGAAATGCATGGAAAATTTCCTGCCATACTCACCGACAGCATTATTGGCGTTGAAGCCACCAATCTTTACAATGATGCAAAAAAATTATTGCAGCAGATCATTGATGAAAAATGGCTTAGCGCCAGGGGCGTTGTTGGATTTTGGGAAGCAGAAAAACCGGGTGCTGACTCAGTTGAAGTCAAAAATCAAAAATCCCCGCAGGGTCCTGTGGAAAAAGTCAAATTAGAATTCCTTCGCCAGCAAATAAAAAAGACAGCAGGCCAGCCAAACCTGTCATTAGCTGATTTTATTGCTGATGATAAGCCTGATTTTATTGGCGCCTTTTCAGTAACCATACAGGGAATTGAAAAACACATCAAAAACTTTGAGGCAAATCATGATGATTACAATAAAATTATTTTACAGGCATTGGCAGATCGTTTGGCAGAAGCATTTGCAGAACTGTTGCACAAAAAAACCCGTACCGAATACTGGGGTTATGTTTCAGAAGAACACCTCAGCAACGAGCAATTAATTAAAGAAGAATATTTGGGTATCCGGCCGGCGCCGGGTTATCCTGCCTGTCCTGATCACACCGAAAAATATAAATTATTCGAATTACTGGGAGGAGAAGAAACAACCGGTATTCATCTTACAGAATCACTTGCCATGTACCCGGCTTCATCTGTATGTGGCTGGTATTTTGCAAATCCGGAAAGTAAATATTTTGGTGTGGGCAAAATTGAAAAAGACCAGCTGGAAGATTATGCCAAAAGAAAAGTAATGAGCATGGATGATGCTACAAGATGGTTGAGGCCGATACTGGAGTAATGTTATTTTTTATTGAACTGTTCCTGCATTTGCTGTGCATCCCTGGCATTGCCAAGCCCTTTAAACAGGAAAACAATAATCGCTATTTTAAAGATCATACCTGCAAATATGGTACTGGGTTCAATAATTGCGTTGACTAAAATAAAAATGCCGATAAGTATTAGTCCTCCAATAATAGCATAATATGGTTTTTTCTTTGTCCAGAATGCCAAAACAATACATCCTCCTATATAACCTGTCCAGAGGAGATAATCAAGCCACATAACTTCAATATCAAAAGGATATTTTGAAAATAGAATTATAGCATTCAGCAATAAAATACCTGCGGCTACAAGTAAGGTATTTCTTGCCTGCCGGATATGCTTGTCATATCCTTCCATCGTAAATTCCTGCTCACTAAAAATTGTTTCTGTATTCTTTTCATTATTCATTTCTGCCTGTTCATCCTTTTCCATGGGCTTTTATTTTTACAAGTATAGCAAATTATTTTCAATGCCTTATTATGTAAGCCTGTTCAGTTCCAGCTTTCTAATAATATTAAACACCAGCAAAATGGTATAAAAATAATTTTTAATCTCCTGCTTGTCCCTGGCTCCTTTTTTAGTTGGTTCCAAAAGATTTTCTTCAAAAGGCACGGCTATATAACATTTGCCTTTCACAAATGAAAACACAATGTCCCTGTCCAGTTTCTCTTTTATAGCCAGCATATGATCCGGCATATGATAAGAGAGAATTAAAGATGCTTCAGCAGGATTGGTTGTATACACTGTAAAATGCTTACTAAACCCTGTATGGTTAACATTCAGCCGCTGTACTTTGGGTAATGGGAACAACCTGTAATGTTCATCGGCCATACTGGCGGGTAACTGTGCTTGTCCTTTTGCCCATACATAAGTACCCCCGGTAAAAGAACTGTTTATACCGGCGATGAAGAACAGGCCCTTAAAAATATGTTCGGTGCCGGCCACATCCTCATACCATGATGTAATTTCGGAACAATGAAAGGGAACGCCATTATAAACACTCTGCCAGTAATCATCACCATCAAAATGCGAGAACCTTCTGCGGTACAACCCGCTTGCTTTATATTCCTTCTTGGAAATAAATCCATTGGGCTTATAAACAGCCGAAGGATATATATAAGTGATGATCTGGCCGATTATCTTGTCTTTAAAATCGTCAATATACCGGTCGCTATACTTAGCCGAAAAGTAAACCCCGATGATAGACATCAGCAACATGGCTATTGCCAATATATGTCCACTCGGAAAGATCTTAAGAAAATACAGTAAGAGACAACCAAAAGTACCTGCGCCTGTAAAAATTGTAAACCTTTTCCAGTTATACACCGAGGATTCTTCCTTATCCAGTTCATCCAGGAAGGGTTGGATCTTATTCGCATAAAAACTTTCAAAGTCTTCAACGGGTTCCATTTGGGTTCGCTATTTTTACAGGTATAAATATAATAATCATTATGCGTATCATTTCTTACAATGT
>JBDSXS010000043.1:0-13119 GCA_039926045.1 Ferruginibacter sp. | reverse complement strand
CTTTGTTTTTTATTCCGGTATAGGAGGATTAACAACAAGGCTGCTACACCGGCCAGGGAAAGCCCCGCTATCAACCACAGACGTTGTTTTTTCGCAAATAATAATTCATTGTCTTTGACTTCTATTTGTTGTTGTTTATTTTTATTTTGAAAAAGGGCTTCCATCTCTGCCAGATTCAATTCAATTTTACGTTTGGTAAGTGAATCTGAAACGGATACGTATTTATTAAACGTTACAGCGGCATCATTTTTATTGCCGGCTAATATTTCCACTGCTGACAGCGATTTTAATAAATCAGCATATTGTTCTTTGTTATACATAGCAGAGCCAGGTTCTGCTATTTTGTAATACCTGAGCGCCTGTTGATAATCATTAATAGCTTTGTAATAATCTCCATATGCTAAATTTACAGCCGAGGTTAAAATTTCCTTATTATCCAGCTTTGATTGTTTGTCTGCTTTATCAATATAGCTTTTGGCAATTGGAAGGTCTTTTTCTTTCAGCGAAAGAGAAGCCATCTCTAAATTTGAGGATACCATTTCAGACCATTTACCGGGCGATGTTGCCGCAGTTTCATGTAAAAGGCTATAGTATTTTAAAGCCTCAGTTTTGTTATTCAATTGTACGTAACTCCGGATAAATTTTCCATAAGCAGAGATGTCTATAATTTTTGAAAGAGTAAGGTAGGGCTTAACTTCTTCAAGGTATTGAAGGGCTTTGGCCGGTTGTTTAAGGTAAAGGTATATTTCGGCAACCATCATCAAACGGGTGCCATAATCTGTCTTCAACTTTATTGCTTTCGCAGTATCTGCTATGGGCTTGTAGAGTGCCGCACTTTTTAAAAAATTATCAAGCGCAATACTGTAATAAAATTTTTGCTGTTGATTATAAAGTCCCAGGTTATAATATATATCACTTTTGTTTTTTAAAGTGTCAACCGTTTCAGCAATCTGTTTTAATTGTTGTGCTGCAGAGTCAGCTTTATCCTGCAAACCCATATAATGATAGATGGACACCAGGTTGCCTAAAGGCTTAACACTTTTTTCTATCATATTCCCTGTTACGGCTTCTGCATAGGCAGCTTCAAAATTTTCACTTGCAGATTTAAAATCCTGCTTGTAATAATAACCACTGCCGATTGCCTGGTAAAACACAAAATTATAGGTATGGTCGTTTTCATTTGCAATGGCAAGTCCCTCCATTCCAGTCTTTATTAATTGTTCAAAACTTTCAGGCTTGCCGGTAAATGCAGCAAGAATGGCTTCGCAAGCCTGTTTTTTTTCATTTAGCAATTTCTCTTTTGATTGGCTAAAGCATAGCGATGAAGTAGACAGAAGCAAAGAAAATATTAGCCCTTTATTAAATAACATACTGGTCGGATTTTAAATAAATTTATTATACTGCCTTACTACAATTTTATCTGTGCCACTACTGACCTGTATGTTTTACCAACTGGAATGGTAATATTGTTGCACACAATTGTATTGGCAGTTATCACTTTTATTTTATTTACTGCTACAGCATAACTGCGGTGCACCCGTAAAAAGTGTTTATGAGACAGCCGTTCTAAAAAGGCAGTAAGGGTTGTCAGGGTGAGATAATTTTTCTCTTCCGTAACTACTTTTGTGTAATCCTGCATGGCTTCCAGGTAAATAATATCATGCTGGGGTACTTTTACCTGGCTATGCCCGTCTTTTATCGTTAAGGACTCTTTCTCAAAAAGCACTTCGTACAAAATTGATTTTTGTTTCATTTCCCAATAATCCTGTATGCGTTTCGCAGTAATATGGAACCTGTCGGCAGTTAATGGCTTTAAAATATAATCCAGTGCAGAAAGTTCAAAACCGTCCAAAGCAAATTCAGGGTGAGAGGTAATGAAAATGGCTATGGGCACTTTTTTCTTAAGCAGGCGCAAAACATCCAGGCCGGTTTGTCCGGGCATTTCAATATCCAGAAAGATCAGGTCAGGTTTTAAAGCTTCGGCTGCAGCTAACCCTTCACCTGGAGTAGAAAAGCTCCCGCAATGCTCAAGAAATGGAAACGCTGCTGCATATTCCTTTAAGATCAACAGATCTACGGGGTTATCGTCTACAGCTATATATTGGATATTTGTTTCCATCAGGTACCTAAGAGATCAAATTTAAGTGTTTTAACAGGCAACTCTTTAAAATAATTACTAACTATAAAACCAACTGTACTTGTTATACGTATCTACGTTGTTAAGCTCCAACAGGTTTCATGTTGGTTGTTTTAAGGGTTAAAGAAATTCCCTCCGATTCTTCGGGGGGAATTTAGTTTTTAAGGTATTTATCAACGGTATTACCTCGTCCTTTCCATCCAATCCACTTCTTTATTTGTAGTAAATGCCTGTATGATGGCTATCAGGAAGAGTCCGCCTACATTACCGGCTAAATAAGCAAGGCTGAAACAGCGGTAGCCGGTTATCTCGATATTGAATTTTGTGAAGAAGGAGATCATATCGCTTACCAAAATAACTACATTGATCAGGATACCTGCAACAAAAAGAATTTGCGAAATTACACGTATCGCTGCAACCGGGTGTTGTTTGGTTCTTTTAAAAAAGATGACATATACCGCCGAGAAAAGTGCCGGGGCAAGTGTAATAACTCCCAGGCCAAAAATAATATCGACATAGCTGGAAGAAACTACTTTTGAAATGCCGTAAAATACCCCTATGATCAAACCCAGCAACACCGGTACAGAAAGGAACATCAAAAAAATGAGTGTGTAAAGTTTTGAATATTTGATGAACCTGTCTTCCATTATGAACTTAATTTATTTAAAATAACTCAGATTTGTTTTTGGCGATATTGTCAACAAAGTTTCATACATCAGCCTGATGGTATTTTCAATATCATCCTTGTGGATCATCTCTACGGTGGTATGCATATACCGCAATGGTATTGAAATTAAAACCGATGGACAACCATCGTTTGCATAGGCAAATGAATCCGTATCGGTTCCGGTGCTCCTGCTAACCGCGTGATATTGAACTGCTATCTTATTTTTAATTGCAGTTGCCTGAACAATATCCAGTAATTTGTTATGTACAGCCGGGCCATAGGTAAGCGATGGGCCTTTGCCGCAACTGCAATCTCCCTGGACCATTTTATTGATCATGGGCGTTGTAGTATCATGTGTAACATCAGTAATGATGGCAATATCAGGTTTTATCCTGCGGGCGATCATTTCTGCACCACGCAAACCAATTTCTTCCTGCACTGCATTTACAATATATAAGGCAAAAGGGAGTTTTTTCTTGTTTGCTTTCAGCAAACGGGCTACTTCAGCGATCATAAAGCCCCCAATGCGGTTATCAAATGCACGCCCTATCAAAAAATCATAAGCGATTTCCTCATAACCTTCTTCGTAGGTTGCCACTGCGCCAATGTGGATACCAAGTGATTCTACTTCTTTCTTATTACGGGCACCACAATCCAAAAATAAATTCTCAACTTTTGGCTGGGTCTCTTTTGAATCGCCAGCATTCATCCGGGTATGAATGGCCGGCCAGCCAAAAACAGCTTTTACCGGTCCTTTTTTTCCATGAATGATCACCCGCATGGATGGTGCGATCTGGTGATCCACTCCCCCGTTACGTTTCAGGTAGATGAGCCCTTCGGGAGAAATATAATTTACGAACCAGCTTATTTCGTCGGCATGCGCTTCAATCACCACTTTAAAAGCGGCAGTGGGATTTATAACGCCTACAGCTGTGCCATATGGATCGGTAAAATGCGTATCGATGTAGGGTTTTAAATATTCAAGCCATAACTTTTGCCCCCCGCTTTCAAATCCTGTTGGAGATGCATTGTTAATATAGGTTTCTAAAAACCGGTAAGATTGATCGTTGAGGATACGCTGAGATTTTTTTGATTTAGCCATAATGGTGATTTAATTTCAAAATTACTTAAATACCGGCTATGTATGTTGCAAAAGCCGAAAATAACATTAAGCCGTCTACAATAAAATAATAAAAAAGATAGCTTCGGTTTTTGGCCGAGTAAAAATACACGGTCAATAAAGCAAGGGTAGAAATTTGCAGTGCAATGGATTGATTAAACGTGATGCCATATGCTTTATATAGAAAGTTAGAGGTAAAAAGAACGGCGAAAATAACATAGATAAGCCCCCTGAGAACGCCGGGCTTGAGATCGGTAGCCAGGCTATGCAATCCCCTCATTTTATCAATGGCAATATCCCTGTTATCAAATATGATACATAGCATCAGCATGAACAAAAACCGCCGGCTGATGATGAACAGGTCGGCACTATCTAAGAGCAAATAAGATTTTTGTATGGGGATAAAAGCTGTAACATAGGCCCAGGTAAACGCCAGCAGGATCGTTTTTAATACTCCCGCTTTCCTGGTAAAATGCAGGTTCTTTAACGGCAAAAGCGGAATAGCATATAACACGGTTAATAGAACGGCGGTCATAATAAAACCAAAAGGTAATGCAGACCGGTAGAAACAATACAGCAACCCTGCTGCTGAGATCAATAAGATCCCCAGCCCTGCTGCTTCTTTTTTCAACAATGGTAACAGCGGCTTACTTGTTGCAAAAGAAACCTTGCTTAATATCCAGTAAAAATTATAACTGCAAAGCGTGGCAAAAAAAATAAAGCCGTAAATGAACAGGTTATTATCCAGTTGCAGTAATTGTACTGTTTGAAAAGCCAGTGCAACTGCACAAACTGAAATAAAAATAGAGTGAGATAAGATGAAATGAAACCATTTCATTAAAGTGATTTTAGAAAAACAGGGTCGTTGGTTTTTATAACATTACTCTTATTTTTCGCAAAATCCTTGATGTAAACTTCGTAGAAAGCTGTATCTGTTTTGGGGCTGGGCCGGGTGGTTCCTTCCAATATAGTACTGGTATTGAGTTCTATTTCTACATCTGCTTTAAAATTCTTTGATGTTGCACCCGAAAGATCCGGGAATATTAATGAAGAATCAATTTTACCAGTCAGCAGATTTTTTATGTATATCCTGGAAGTATCTGTACCATTAAGCCCCAGGTCGCCTTCTGCATCTGTTACTTTAAGTGTGAGGACCGGCATAGGTTGAAAGGGTAAATTTGAGAATACCACGTTCGGATTGATTGACTCATAACTGATCTGGGGAGCCGTTGTAAATTTATCTTTCTTACAGGCCGTAAAAGACAAAATAACTATGGTTAATAAAAAACTGTATCGCATCTTTGTGTTTTGTTTGTCAAATTTAAGGATTGCAGGTGAAACATCCTGTTAAAAATATGGACCTTGAAAAAAGGATATTTGCTGCCTCGGCAGATAATTTTAATGCCCTGGCACTTGAATTATTCAATTACCAATACCGGCATAATACCGTTTACCGGCAATATTGCGATGCGCTGAAAATACATGCCGACACTATTGATTCCATTAAGAAGATCCCTTTTTTACCCATTTCTTTTTTTAAGACACATGAAATAAAAACAACTGTATTTGAAACCGGTACCGTTTTCGAAAGCAGTGGCACTACCGGATCAAACTGTAGTAAACACTTTGTAAAGGATGTTGAATTATACAGGAAAAGTTTTATGACCTGTTTTGAAAAGTTTTATAGCCCCCCAAAATACAAATCTATACTAGGCTTACTGCCTTCTTACCTAGAAAGAGAAAATTCTTCATTGGTAATGATGACAGCAGAATTGATAGGCGCCAGTGAAAACGAATTAAGCGGGTTCTATTTACAGGATCATGAAAAATTGCACCGAACATTAATGCATAATGAACTATTAAAGATACCTACTCTCTTAATTGGTGTTACCTATGCCCTGCTGGATTATGCCGAACAATATCCCATGCAGTTAAAGCATACCATTGTTATGGAAACCGGAGGCATGAAAGGCAGGCGGGAAGAAATGACCAGGCAGGAAGTTCATGCCCGGTTACAGGATCAGTTAGGCGTAAGCCTCGTACATTCAGAATACGGAATGACAGAATTATTATCACAGGCTTATTCAAAAGGCGATGGCATTTTTCATTGCCCCGGATGGATGAAAGTACTGTTGAGGGACGAGGATGATCCGTTTCATATTGCCATTGCGGCTGATACTACCACCAGGCCTTTAACCGGTGTTATGAATATTATTGATCTTGCCAATATTTACAGTTGCAGTTTTATTGCCACCGATGATATTGGCCGTTTGCACGCTAATGAAAGCTTTGAAGTGTTGGGGAGATTGGACAGCAGCGACATCCGGGGATGCAGCCTGATGGCGCTGTAAAATAATTATCAACATAATTTTTATAGCGTTGATAAAAAATCATTTTGGGTTGAATTTTTTAAATCAATACCCTTATCTTTGCACTCCAAAAATAAAAAGGCTGATTTGGTAGTGCAAGCTTCGACAAGGCGTTTTATTAAAGGGATGATTTGGTAGCTCAGTTGGTAGAGCAATACACTTTTAATGTATGGGCCCTGGGTTCGAGTCCCAGCCAGATCACAAAGCTTCCGTAAAATCGGGAGCTTTTTCTATTAGATGGCTTTTGTCTATATCATATATTCAGAAAAAATCAATAAGTATTATGTAGGTGCATGCATAGACCTGGAGAGAAGGTTATATGAACATAATATAGGGCATTCAAAATTTACCTCAACTGGTGTTCCGTGGAAATTGATGTATAAAGAGGAAATGATGATCTTCCCACTGCGAAAAGGAGGGAAATGGGAATTAAAAAAATGAAATCCAGAAAGTACATTGAAAGTTTGATTGGTAGTTAAGTCGGTAGCGCATCCCGATTTTTATCGGGAGGGGCCTGGGTTCGAGTCCCAGCCAGATCACATCCCCCCGCAAAGCGGGGGTTTTTTATTAAGTAAATTGCGTTCGGCAGATTAATCCCTCTATTTTTGTAATAATATGCTAACTGATTTTTTCAAAGACAAAGTTGTAGTAGTTACCGGTGGCAGCGACGGCATTGGCAAAGCATTGGTAGATGCTTTGATCCATATTGGAGCAAAAGTGGCTACCTGTGGCCGTAACCAGGACAAGTTATATGACCTTCAATTAATGCATTCGGGAAAGGCTTTGCATACCATGGTAGCCGATGTGAGTAATTATAATGACTGCAAAAATTTTATTGAGACTACCATCCAGGTTTACGGCGGCATAGATATCCTCATCAATAATGCCGGCATTTCCATGAGAGCCCTGTTTAAAGACCTGAATGTAGAGGTTATAGAGAAAGTGATGGATATTAATTTTAAGGGTACCTTGTATTGTACCAAACTGGCGCTTGATTCGATCATTGAACGCAAGGGAACCATAGTTGGTGTATCTTCTATTGCAGGGTACAGGGGGCTGCCGGGCAGGAGTGGTTATTCGGCCAGTAAATATGCCGTGCATGGTTTTTTAGAGGCATTACGCACCGAAATGATGGATAGCCAGGTACACGTGATGTGGGTTTGTCCGGGATTTACTGCATCAAATATCCGCAATGTGGCATTAAATAAAAAGGGTGGATCGCAGGGCAAAAGTCCCATGGATGAAGGAAAAATGATGAGTTCGGAAAAATGTGCTGAATATCTTTTAAAAGCCATCGCAAAAAGAAAAAGAACATTGGTACTTACTTTTAAAGGTAAACAAACAGTTTTCCTGAATAAATTTTTCCCTTCACTTGCTGATAAGCTGACGAAAAATTTTTTCTTTAAAAAAGGGGAACTCATACGTTAATCCGTTTAAACGTTAATCCGTTAATACGTATTGACCAATTAACGGATTAACCAATTAACGAATTAACAGATTAACCAATTAACGGATTAACCAATTAACGTTTAAAATGCCTCTAATTACCCTTACATCTGACATTGGCCAACAGGATTTTCTTATTGGTGCTGTTAAGGGGCAATTGTTACAAAGCAATAACGAATTTTCATTTATTGATATCTCTCACAACCTGTCGCCTTTTAATTATCCGCAGGCGGCTTATGTTTGCAGGAATGCTATCAGGAATTTTCCTTCCGGCACCTTTCATTTGATATTGGTCAATTTATTTGATGAGCGCCCCGAACATATGTTACTGGCTGAGCACAACGGCCATTTTATAGGCTGTGCCGATAATGGATTATTGACCATGATACTGGAAGAAGTTCCGCAAAAGGTAGTGGCATTGGCGCTTGATAAAAATGAACAGAGAAATACACTTTACTGTACCTCTATATTTGCCCGGGCATTTCATGCAATACACAAAGGAAATAAGATCGAGGACACAGGGGATGCCGGCATTTCCATTCATGTTAAAAATCCTTTAAGGCCCCTGTTGGGCAATGATTATATTGAAGGACAGATCATTTTTATAGATAATTTTGAGAATGTAATTGTAAATATTCACAAAGAAGAATTTGAAGAACAACGTAAAGGACGGAGCTTTAAAATAGTTTTTAAAAGAGATGAAGTGATCGACAAGATAAGTGAGACCTATGCCGACGTTAATGAAGGCGAAAAACTGGCTTTATTCAATTCAGCGGGATACCTTGAAATTGCCATTAACAAGGGCAATGCAGCCGGGTTATTGGGATTGCAGGGTTTTTCTGAAAAACAATTACAACTAAGCCAGCATATGAACAACCGGCTTTTTTACCAGACCGTGAAAGTGTATTTTGAGTAACGCCCCCTCCGCTCCCTAAAGGGGGAACTTTGGAGAATGGCTATTCAAAATTATTTTTTAAAATAAGCAGTTAAATGGACATATTATTACTAACAAAACATAATCAATCCCCCTTTAGGGGTTAGGGGCTTGGCATTTTTAAAGAACATATCTCCGGACAAATCCACAGATAAAGAATTGCTGGTTGCATTTAAAGTCACCGGCGACATTAACCTGTTAAGTACTTTGTATCAACGATATATGGACCTGGTATTTGGTGTGTGCCTTAAGTATTTTAAAGATGCAGAAAGGTGCAAGGATGCGGTAATGGACATATTTGATGAATTGAATACCAAACTGAGGGTGCATGAAGTAGAGAATTTTAAGCCCTGGCTACATGTTTTGGCACGAAATTACTGCCTGATGCAGCTGAGAAGCCCCCGGAATATGAAAACTACAGAATTTAGCCCGGGTTTTATGTATTCCGAACAAAATACGCATCTGAATGGCGAGGCTTTGGAAAAAGAGGAAAATTTTAAGAAATTAGAGCAGTGTATAGAGACATTGCCTCATGAACAGAAACAATCGGTGATGCTTTTTTACCTGGAAAACAAATGTTATAACGAAATTGCAGAAATAACGGGCTTTGACTGGAATAAAGTGAGGAGCTATATTCAAAATGGTAAAAGAAACCTGAAGATCTGCATAGATGAGAAAAATGGGATCATGAGTTAATGCTTTTGATAAAAAATAATGGGCGATAAAGAAAATAATATCATTTACACAGCCAGGGATATTGAACAATATCTTGCCGGAGATCTTTCTCCTGTGCAGATGCATGCCATGGAAAAAGCAGCTCTTGATGACCCCTTCCTGTCAGAAGCTATGGAAGGTTATGAAGGCATGAAAGATAAGCAGTGGAATGATCAACTTGTTGCATTGCGTAAAGAGATAGAGGATAAAGGTTCTGTGGCAAAAGTGATACCCTTACATAAGCGTAAAAACAACTGGTGGAAAGCAGTTGCTGCCATTTTAATATTAGGTGGCGGCACGGCTTTAATTTTGACACTTTCCAAAGATAAAACAGGAGAAAAGATCGATCAACAGGTTGCACAAAATATACCTGCAGTTGCAGACAGTTCAGCCCAGGTTGTTAGCGTGTCTCCTCCTTCCAAGACAGAATCGCTTAACCCTACTGCTTCTTCAACTGAAGAAATAAAAACACCAAACGGACCTCTTGCGCAAAATGACATAGTTAAAAGACCTGGTAATAATAGTGATATCGTTTCACAGCCAGGGGCGCCCCAAATAAAACCGGTTGCTCAAAATGCATCAGGTGCTGTATCTGATGACAAAACAGTTGTACTTGCTCCACCGCCGGCCAATAATATCACCCCTATAAATGATAATACAAAGCTTTCTGAAGAATTGACGGCTACAAAAAACAAAACCGCATCAAAAGCTAATACCAATAATGATGCGGAAGTGTTGGGCCGGCAAAGAATTGAGGCCAATGCAATTGCTAAAAAAGAAGCACCCCTTAATAATTTTTTTACAGCGCAGGTTGTTGCCCCGGATAACAGCCCTCTTCCGTTTACCAACATCTCTATAAAAAAAGATAATTTTGGCACTTATGCTGATGCGAAGGGTATGGTGCGGCTGGTATCTACCGACAGTATCTTAAACGTAGAAGTAAGGTCAGTTGGCTACCTGCCAAAAACCTTTACATTACGTAACAACCAACCTCAATCAAAAATTGTTTTGCAGGAAGATGAAGTAGCTCTTAAAGACAAAATGGTCATTGGCAAAAGCACCGCAACTGCCGACCGGAAATCCCGCCGGGCTACACTCCTGACAGACTCTGCTGTAAACGTGGAGCCCAAAGATGGATGGGATAATTACAAGACTTATGTGGCCAATAATCTTGATATACCCGAAGACATGCTTAATAGAGATATCCGGGGCGAGGTTGAACTTATCTTTGATGTTAAAGCAAACGGAACGATCTCCAATATCCGGGTAAACAAATCACTTGGCGCCGAGTATGACGAAGCTGCAAAACGTTTGATACTGGAAGGCCCGCAATGGAAAGTAAAAAAAGGCCGGAAAACATCCGCCAGTGTAAAGGTGCAATTCTAATTGATACCGAAAGCAATACACTCCCCTCTTTTAATCGGGTTTTCCGTAACTTAGCACACTAAAAAAAATTATATGAAGAAATTATTATTGTCAGCATGCGCACTTGCGGGCTTCGCTTTGTTAAGCACAGCCCAGGTAAAAATGCCGGCTCCTTCGCCAACGCAAACCGTTAAGCAGGATTTTGCTATTGGCTCAATAGAATTAACTTATTCAAGGCCGGCAGCAAAAGGCCGTAAGATCTTTGGCGAACTGGTTCCGTATAATAAAATATGGCGTACCGGTGCCAATGCAGCAACCAAGATCGTTTTCACTGAACCCGTTGAATTTGGCGGTAAGAAAGTGGATACCGGGACCTATGTTTTATATACCATCCCGGGTATGGATAGCTGGGAGATCATTTTAAACAAAGGGCTTCAAAACTGGGGAATAGATGGATACAAAGAAACACAAGATGTAGTTCGTATTTCGGTAAGTCCTTACAAAGTAAAGAACAAAGTGGAATCATTTACCATGGATTTTTCGGATGTAAAGCCTGAAACCTGTGTTTTGGAAATTATGTGGGAAAAGACCGGGGTTGCCATTCCTATTGTTGCCAATTTTAAAGATAAGGTAAGGGCGCAGATCGAAACTGCCATGAAAACCGATAAGAAACCTTATTGGCCTGCTGCACAATTCTACAACGAGTACGATAAGAATTTACCCCTGGCTTTAGAAAATTCAACCAAAGCTATTGAAGGAAATAAAGAAGCTTATTGGATGTGGATCTACAAAGCCAAAATTCAAAAAGAGATGGGCGACAATGCAGGTGCTATGGAGAGCTCAAAAAAATCGATGGAACTGGCTACAGCAGCCAAGAACGATGATTATGTAAAAATGAATAAAGATTTTCAGAAGAGTTTAAAATAAATATTGGAACATAGTTTTTAAAAGCGTTGTCTTATGACAGCGCTTTTTGTTTGCTGAACAATTGAAACAGCAAAGCCAGTGCTACAACCAATATGGCTCCAATGGCATTCAGCCACAGAAAAGAAACGATATTCTGCTGGTAAATTAAAATGACCAGGAGTTCTGAAACAAGAGCAGCATAAAAAACAGCGTGCCCCCTGATGAATTTAATGCCAAGTGCCACCAGGAATATCCCCAGTATTACACCATAGAATAAAGACCCGAGGATATTCACAGCTTCTATAAGGCTGTTACCGATATTATATGCAAACATAGAAATGATGATGCAAAAGATACCCCAGCCCAGGGTGTACCATTGCGATACTTTATAATCTTCCAGTTCCGTTTCCTTTTTTGAAAAGAATTTTTTATGAAAATCAACAACAGAGCATGCGGCCAGTGAATTGAGCGCTGCAGCAATGCTGCCCCACGCTGCTAAAAAAATTATGGCAAAGATCAGCCCGATCAATCCCACGGGCAGATTTTCTTTTACAAACCAGAGAAATATATAATTGGTATCATTTGGTTTTTTATCCGGCAACGCTCTTTCCATCACACCTTTAAAAGTTTTTCTTATACCATTGGCTTCATCCATGTTCTTGCTGGCAAAAGCTACAGCGTATCGGCTTTCCAGCATATTTAATGAATCTTTCTTTACCGTTTGTTTTGCTTCCTGGAGAGTTACATTGTCAAAATACACGGGGCCCTTATTGTATTGGTAAAATGAAAAGATGAGGATACCGATCAGTAAAATAAAAAACTGCATAGGCACTTTTACAAGCCCGTTTATCAGCAATCCCTTCCTGCTTTCTTTCACATCTTTGGCCGTAAGGTAACGCCCAACCTGGCTGTGATCTGTTCCAAAATAACTCAAAGCCAGGAAAAAACCACCGATCAATCCACTCCATATATTGTATTTATCCTGCCAGTTAAATCCATCTTTGGTAAAGCCGGTAGTGATGATGTTCATTTTACCCAGCTCGCCGCTCTTATGTAAGGCTTCAGTAAAACCAATAGCTTCGGGCAATAATTTTACAGCCAGGTATCCAACCACAAACAAGGCAACAAACACGATGATCATTTGTAATTTTTGTGTATGTGCAACCGCTTTGGCGCCACCACTCATGGTGTAAATGATGAGCAGTCCGCCCATCACCAGGTTGGTATAATAAATATTCCAGCCCATTAAAGAACTTAAAACAATGGACGGTGCAAAAATGCTGATACCCGTACTTAACCCACGTGATAACAAAAATAAAAAAGAAGTGAGTGTGCGGGTCTTCAGGTCAAAACGGTTCTCCAAAAATTCGTAAGCCGTATACACTTTTAAGCGGGTAAAAACGGGCACAAAGAAAATGCTGATGACGATCATGGCCAGCGGCAGTCCAAAATAATATTGTA
>JBDSXS010000042.1:0-3487 GCA_039926045.1 Ferruginibacter sp. | reverse complement strand
AAGTTTCTTAAAAAGCTATATCATGTATCGGGTGCATTTCCCAGGCTGTGTTCGGGCGAAGCCCTAAGGGGCCCACGGTTCCGGCAGCATGGTCAATATCAAAGAACAAACTGCCCTTTAACAAGGTTACCCGTATGCCCGGAGTAAATTTGGTATAACCACTCTGTCCGCAAAAATCTTTGCCAAAGTAGCTCTTCAGGTAATTGCGTACAGCATTGATGGCCGCATAACTGCTTTGGCTGCTTGCGGGGTTACCTGATGCTTCGCAATTGAACAGGTTACCTGCTGCAGTATTGGCATCGCCGATGATCATGTGAAAATCATTATCGCTCTCACGGGCAATAGCATATAAATAAGAAGTGGTGATGTTGCGGTTGCGGTTCTCCTCCGATACCCGGGGCGATGAGTTGGTGATGCCGATGCTTCTCATATACGTATCGGTTTGCAAAACAGCCCGCATGGCATTGATGCTGGCATAGGTACCATAAGATACCGAGGCAAAAGAGGTCTTTGCTGCAGCACGGGCACTGCCTGCAAATGCATCGGAACAGGTTGCATTGGTTTCAGTTGATTGATCTTTGTGACCCTGCTCTTCTAACTCTTCATCCATGTTTTCTTCCCAGGTAAGCATGGTATACTGCCCGTGGTGAAACCAGATAGCCGTGTCTTTATTAAAGGAGGCCAATGAAGTAATAGTATCGTATCTTTTTTCAAGAGCAGGAGCCGGCGTTTTATCGGAGACCACATATTCAGTCTTTGAAGTTTCTTTACTGCAGCCAAAAATGATCAGGCCAACTAATACAACTATAATGGTAAGCCGAAAAAGAGGTTTTTTTTTCATAGCTAAATGGTTGAGCGTTATAATTTTCAGTAAATGTAAGATTCGGATCTGATATCCTGTATTATTAAAATGAAAAGAATCATATAATGCTCCACCCACGTTGCTGTAATATAACGCTCCGTTCAACTTATATCAATGGTCGGCCTTATCAAAGCGGTTTTTCATAACAAACTGTTCCTTATCAAACCCTGGCTCAGCATTCAACCATTTGTTTATCTTTATTGCATTAAAACTTAACGCTTAAAAAATCATTATGAAAAAATGTACGATAGGTCTGCTGCTCAGCATCATTTGTTTTTTACAGGCGGGTGCACAGAATGTGTGGTCATCCTGGAGCCATGCCATACCGGCAAAAGGATATGAAGGACACCGTTTTAAACTGCAGGCTTCTGTTAAAGCGCAGGTTACTGATGACAGCGCTACTGCAAGAATATGGGCACGGGTGGATAAAAAAGCCGGCCCCGGTTTCTTTGATAATATGTGGGACAGGCCGGTGCGGAGCAAGGACTGGAAAACCTATACCATTGAAGGAAAGATAGATGGCGATGCTACGCAACTGGTGGTAGGCATGCTGTGCGAACTGAATGGAAAATTCTACTTCGATAATTTTAAAGTAGAAGTAGAAAAAGAAACCGGTAAATGGGAAACCGTATTTGCTGCAGACTTTGAAAAAGGCACCGATGGTTTTGAAGCAGGCCTTGGCAGAGGCGGAAAAGCAGGCACGAATAGCTTTTTTACCGGTACTGTTTATGAGGATGCGGCCGCAAAGAATAGAGCTTTTTTAATTGAAGCAAAAGATATCATCAATTATGGAAGCAATAAAAAGGTGGGCAGGTTTGCCGATGTAAATGGTATTAAACTGTATTATGAGATTTATGGCGAGGGTGCCCCTTTAGTGGTATTGCATGGCAATGGCGGCTCTGTTGCAAGCGCTTCTCCCTTTTATGACGAGCTGAGTAAAAAGTATAAAGTAATTGCCATTGATAACCGTGCACAGGGAAAATCAACTGATACCAAAGATCCATTGAACTATGATATCATGGCATCGGATATTAATGCCCTGCTCAACCAGATACATATTGATTCTGCATTCATCTGGGGGCAAAGTGATGGCGCCATACTGGGGCTTATCATGGCCATGGACTATCCTGCAAAAGTAAAAAGAGTAATTGCCTACGGCGTAAACACCCAACCCGACAGCAGCGCTGTATATGGCTGGGCTGTAACAGCAGTTAATAAAACCATCGCCACTTCAAAAGATGCAAAAGAGGTAAAACTATATACCATGATGCGTGACTACCCGAATATTCCTTATGAAAAACTGCATACCATTTCGGCACCCTGTTTAATTATGGGTGGCGACAGGGATGTGATAAGGCCCGAACACCTGGTAAAGATCTACCAGAACATACGCAACTCACAACTGTGTATCATGCCGGGCTCCACACATGGCGGTGCCTGGGAAAATCATGATGCATTTTTAACCATACTGAATAATTTCTTTACAAAACCTTTTCGCATGCCTGATACAAGGAGCTGGTTCGAGTAGTTTGCGCAAGGTGGTCCCAACGCCCTGGTTCGTGTCATCACGAACCTTTTTTATTTTCGCATCTCGTCGGGGCCTTAGTTTGTCCACAGCCAATGGTTATTGTTGACGCAGCCAGCCCCAAACTGGCGCAAGTGTTCCCACACGAAATTCTAAATTATTTAACCCGAAAAACTTTTGGATCACTTCCCGATATTCATCGGGACAAGTGATGCCGTTTTAAATCTACCGGTCTGTGACTGGATTTAGTTTTCAGCACCAGCCCTTTACCTTTAAGTATCTTCTTTATTTTTTCTTTTTAGAGATCATAAATTTATTCTCTTTAATTTGAACACTGATATTTAAAGCTTTCCCGGTTTTAAGCAGCAGTTTTTCTCCTGTTAAAGTTTCAAAAATGGCCTCTCCTTCGTTTATTGTTGTTCCATCCCTGCTGATAGTAAATTTGCCTGAAAGGGTTACCTCCATTTTAAATTGCCCGGTATAATCATTTATAATTTTTGAACGGACTGCTGTTCCATTTATCATAACAACCGGTGCAAGGCCGGGCAGCGGAAGGGCAATATTACCTAAAGCATCTGCCGGCGTAAGAGATACTGCAAATTTGCGGGATGTTAGCCACTGAATTTTTAATTTGCTGCTTTTCTCATCAAGCCTGATACCCAAAGCAACAACCGTTTGTAATACTTTTGAAAAACGCTGTGGCCCTTCTGTACAGCAATGTTCTTCCGTAGCCTGTTCCTTCGGACTATAAACTCCCTCCACATATAATGCCACCCTGTATATGCCCGGGAACCGGTTGTTTTTTATCATTGCCGTATATGAGCCGTCTTTCTTTTGAGTAAATTCTACCAATTCATCCCGTACCGGAAATGCTTTTGCATTTATTTTTTCATACTCAGCCAGGTAACGGAGTATATCAAATGGTTCCTGTGCATTACGGTTATTTACAAATTTTCTTCTTGATCTTACGGGAATCCTTTTTATATCAGCCAGGGCATTGCCCAATGAATGATTGGGTGCCACTAACCTTGCTACAATGGTATTAATGCTGAATGAACCGCCTGCTTTATCAGTAAGATGAAGCGATAAATGAATATCCT
>JBDSXS010000041.1:0-9778 GCA_039926045.1 Ferruginibacter sp. | reverse complement strand
TTGGCCGGTTCAAAATATTGCACCTGGCTGTCGTGCAGGCCGGTTGTTACCAGCATGTTTGGGTATGCCTTCTTCTCCACATTATCATAAGGTGAATAAGATTTCATGTACATGTAGTTTTCTTTGTTGGCCGGATTGCCCCACTCATCGTATTCGTTAGTTGTTAAAGGAATGGATGGATCACTCATAGTTGTGAGTACATCTACAAATGGCACCTGTGCAACAACACCATGCCACAGATCGGGCCGGATGTTTACGATAGCGCCCATCAACAAACCTCCTGCGCTTCCACCATTGGCATATAAATGTTCTTTGCTGCTGTATTTATTGGTTATTAAAAAATCGGCACAATCAATAAAATCGGTAAAGGTATTTATCTTCTTCATCATCTTTCCATCTTCATACCAACTCCTGCCCATCTCCTGCCCGCCCCTGATATGTGCTATAGCATAAGCAAACCCACGGTCCAGTAAACTTAAACGTACACTGCTGAAAGATGCTTCCATACTTGCGCCATAAGAGCCATAGCCATACAATAACAAAGGTGCTTGGCCATCTTTCTTAAACCCTTTTTTATAAACTATCGACATGGGAATTTTTGTGCCATCTTTTGCTGTTGCCAACACCCTTTCGGTCTCATAATCACCGGGTTTAAAACTCCCGATCACTTCCTGCTGCTTCATCAGCTTTTTTTCTTTGGTTACCATATTATAATCATACACTGAGTTGGGTGTGGTAAGCGATGTATAATTATACCGCATCACATCTGTATTATAATCGGGACTGTAAGATATATTAGCTGCGTAAGTCGCTTCCTCAAATGGCAGGTAATGAGAACTATTATCTTTGGTATTTAAAATATGTATCTGCGTTAAACCATCTTTACGTTCCGAGATGGTCAAAAAGTTTTTAAACAGGTCGAAGCCCTGGATCAAAATTTTATCATTATGGGGGATCAGGTCGGTCCAGGATGCTGAATCGGTTTGGGTTTCAGCACTGGTCATGATCTTAAAATTTTTTGCATTTAAATTGGTGCGTATGTAAAACTTATCGTTGGCATGATCTACACTGTACAGCACTTCTTTCATTCTTGGTTGAAAAACTCTAAATGTATCTTGCGGCTTATTGGCATCAAGCCACTTTATCTCTGATGATAAAGTTGCCTGCGATGTAATTAAAATAAATTTATCCGATTTGGTTTTTCCAACACCTATATAATTGCTGGGATCTTTTTCTTCATAAACAGTTTTATCCGTAGCAGCATCAGTACCCAGTTTATGCATTTTTATCTTTTCAGATAAAAGTGTTATGGGGTTTTTAGCAGTATAAAAAATGGTCTGGTTATCATTAGCCCAAACCGGCTCTCCTTCAGTATTTGGGATCTTGTCTTTGTAAATTTCCCCGGTCTCCAGGTTTTTTACATAAATATTATACTGCCTTCTTGATATCATATCAACACCATAGGCCAGCAACTTATTATCCATGCTTACATCAAATCCCGTTACCGAAAAATAATTATGTCCCTCAGCCATGGCATTAACATCAAGCAACACTTCTTCTGCCGCCTGCAGGCTTCCTTTTTTACGGCAGTACACAAAATAATCCTTCCCTTCTACCACCCTGCTGTAATAAAAAAAACCGTTCTTAAATACAGGTACGCTCTCGTCCTTTTCTTTAATTCTCGCCTTCATCTCTTTATATAGATTTTCCTGGAGATCCTTTGTGCCGCTCATCATCGTATCATAATAAGCATTCTCCGCTTCCAGGTAAGCAACCACTTTGTTACTGTCGGGGCCCTTTTTAAAGAAATCATTCATCCAGTAATAATTATCAATACGGGTATCGCCATGGGCGATCAGTTCTTTGGCTTTTTTTTCTGCTACAGGTGCCTTCACGCTGTCGGGCCATTTATATGCTGTTTTTGTCATTTCTGTTTCCTTATTATTACATGATGAAATTACTAACGCAGCAATAATGATTGCCGGCATGATCTTTTTTTGCATGTTGCAGTTGTTTTATAATGATTAATTATTTGTTTTCTCGTCCTCGTCTCCGACGAGGATGTATTGGTCTTGAGACTTTGTCTCAAACCACACTAATATTTACCAACCCTCTTGATCCTCTATAATCCCTTGCGGAACTGTATAAATAATCTTCCACATTATCTACAATACCAGCTCTTACAGGATTGTAATGAGTATAATCTAGCCGGTCCTGTAACATTGCAGGCTTAAAAGGATCAAGATAAATTGCATGATTACCATCCTGCCAAAAATGATACTTTTCTATCCGTTTCATGAATTTTCCTGCGTATTCAAAACGATACAACATCCAGTCTTTTCTGCTCTCCGGCTCTTGCTGTATCGCAGCTAAAATCGTATGTGCTGTAAATTTTTTGAAATCTCTTATTATTTCCGATAATTTAAACCCTTGTTTAGCTTCTGCAATTAAATGAATATGATTGGTCATCAGACACCACGCAAAAATAGTTAACCCTTTTTTTTCAATACAAAAATTTAACGAATCAACTATTATCTGTTTGTAAACAGGGCGGATAAAAACATCAACCCAATCCACAACCGTAAAAGTTAAAAAATAACAGCCATTCTGGTCGGTTATATTGTATCTGTCTCCTGACATAAAATTATTATCATACTTATTATATCGGGTCAAAGACCCGTAACCAATTCATCCTCGTCAGAGACGAGGACGAGTTAATTTCTGCGTGCCAGTACAATGGGATTCTTAAACTGCTTTTTCTTTCCATCCAGGTTAAACACTTCGGTATAAATAATATAAATACCTACCGGCAGTTTTTGAAATTTTTCACCCAATCCATCCCAGCGGAAATTACCTTTTATTCCGCACAAAGCATTTCTTTGCAGGTAACGAACTGCTCTTCCGTTTGCATCAAAAATGCTGATATTGGCCACATAGCCCGGCGATGGAAAATTATAATCAATGGTAGCAAAATCATCTATACCATCATTATCCGGCGAAATGATCTCCGGTGTAACCCTAATATCTCCCTGTACCTGCAGGTCAAGCCGGTACTGCGAATTTTTATAAGTTGGCGTACCATAGCCCACACTCGTTGCAGCAGAATGCCAGTTATCCTGGTTTTGTGTTGCAGCGTTCTGATCGATGCGTTCCAGCGCCACCCCTTCTTTGTTGTCGATCAGTTTAAAATGCCATTTATCACTATACAAAAGTTCATCTACTATCCTGCCCTGCTCATTTAAAATAATAACATCTCCTTCATCATCATTGTAAGATGGTGTACTGCTTACTTCAACAAATGCATCGGGGTTTAAAGTAATGAAATCTCTTTTTACAATAGCTGCATCTGACGTAACTACGATAAATTCTTCCGGAAATAATAAATAATTTTCAATACTTAGTTGAGTGATGCTGCTTATCGTGCCTGCAGAATTTCTGTTGGCAATATATATCTTCTTTAGATCAATAACTTTCGTGCTGCGGTTGTATAATTCCACATAATCAACCCCATTTGACTTTGGATTGAAAAGGATCTCATTGATCACCAGGTCAAAACTATCGGTTGCCGATGCAAGCCCAAGTTTTGCTGTATTTTTTGCAGCAATGCCATTGCCAACACAATCTGTAACGCCAGTTACTGTTACTGTATAAACCTTATTACGTACCAGTGGGGTATTCAATGTTAAAGCAACCCTGTCGAATACCGGCGATAAGGCCGCAGCTGCTTGTGGCTGACCAATACCATCACTGATGCTGTAATTGTTAAGTATAGATGCTTTGGTAACATCCAGTGGTTCATCAAAGACCAAAACCACATGTACACTGTCGGTTGAATAAGCCCTCATTAATCGTGGAGCTATACCATCAGCATTAGTTCCATTAACGGAATTCTTTTTACCGGGTGTTCCTCCCTTACTGTCAACACTGGCTATCCAGTTGCTGGAACCACTGCATGGATTTTTTATATCGATCATTTCCAGGGTCCAGCCACCGTCTTTTTTTAATTCATTCTGGTACCATTTGTCGGTATAGTTTACGGTATGTATGATGGTGCCTGTTGCATTTAGTAATGACACCTGGTCTCCGCCATTATCCAGCGATGGAAAACTGGTAACAGCAATAACATTACCATATGGAGTCATGGAAGCAACTGCACTGCCTGTACAAATGATCACAAAACTGTCGGGCAATAAAACAAATGCCGGCATGGCGCCGCTTTGCCCGGTAAGGTCAGCAATTTTCCAGCCCAGTAAATTTATAGGAAAGGCTGTTGTATTTTTTAATTCGATCCATTCATTATTGGGCAGTGCCACCTGTGGTGTTGGGTCGGCCATTATTTCGTCTATCACTACATCATATTGCTTTGGCGTATAAAAACTAAAATTGGCCATGCCGTTGCTGATGGCATTACCCGAAAGATCTTTAACGCCATTCACCGTTAAAGTATAATTGGTAGCATTTACAAAACTTCCGGCAAACACAAGGTGTACCAATGCGGCATTCACCCCATCTCTTGTTGCCGTGGTTGGCATTCCTATCCCGTTATTAACAACATAATTTGCAACAACCTGGCTGCTGGCCAGTTCTACGGGTTCATTAAACAGTACATCAACGGCAGAAGAAGAAATGGCTGTTGCAGAAACTATCGAAGGTGGTGTAACATCCGGTATATAGGCTTTCACTTCAATATCATCAAAAAAATGCCGTTGAAAAAAAGTAGCTGTACTTTGCCTAACCCATATCCCAAAAAAAGCAGAGGTCAGATAAGTAGCATCTGTAAAAACACCTTCATTAAAATAATTGGTTCCGGTACCACCCAGGTCTCTTGATAAACTCCACAAATTGGCAGCATTCCGAAACACTTTTATCTTCATCACATTATTGCTTGTATTTAAAATGCCGTTGACGCCGTCAATGATCTTAACTACCACACCTGCCGGGTCTTTTCTGTAGAGGGATATCTCATCATCTGTATTCCCTATCCGTACAAAATAACCTGTGGTAGCATTTAAAGTAATATCACTGGCTGAGGCAGTGAGGTACACGTCAATATAATTTGCAGATGAGGGATTGAATGTGATCTGGGCATAAAACTCCCACTGTGCTGTGGTAGCCAGGGTGCTGGCCGTACTTAAATAATAACTTCCGTTAACAACCGTGTTATTGCTTTGTAATTGTAAAGCGGGGTTTACGATCCAGTCTGCAGCGTTGCCTGTCCATGCCGGGTTTGCGGTAAAATTACCGTCGCTGAAATTATCTGTGAACTGAGCCCTGGTATCCTTTACAGAAAAAAACAGCAATAAGCATATAAATAATATTCTGCTCATCATAAATATTAGCCCGGTTAACTCATTAATAATTAATAAAACAAGGTTTTACAAATCGATATACGGATTGGTTTTGGACAGCCAGCGATTAGTTGGTAATTTTGCTGCTTTAAATTAAGACTTTAAAAACTATCCTCCAATACAAATTAAATTAAACACTAAAAATGAAAGTTGCAGTTGTTGGCGCTACCGGCTTGGTAGGCAGTAAGATGTTGCAGGTGCTGGCAGAAAGAAATTTCCCGGTAGATGAATTGATCCCGGTTGCTTCGGAAAGAAGCATTGGTAAAGAAATAATCTTTAAAAATAAAGCCTACAAAATTGTAAGCGCTGCAGATGCCATTGCTGCCAAACCCGATGTTGCTATTTTTTCTGCGGGCGGAAGCACTTCGCTGGAACTGGCCCCGCAATTTGCTGCTGCCGGAATTACTGTTATTGATAATTCAAGTGCGTGGCGCATGGACCCCACAAAAAAACTGGTGGTGCCTGAAGTAAATGCAACTGTGCTCACAAAGGATGATAAGATCATTGCCAACCCAAACTGTTCTACCATCCAGATGGTGGTGGTACTAAAACCACTGCATGATAAATACAAAATAAAAAGAGTGGTGGTAAGTACATACCAGAGTGTAACAGGCACAGGTGTAAAAGCGGTAACACAACTAATGAACGAGCGTAAAGGCATTGAGGGTGAAATGGCTTACAAATATCCCATCGACTTAAATGCTATACCTCATATTGATGTGTTTTTGGAGAATGGCTATACAAAAGAAGAAATGAAAATGGTTTTGGAAACAAACAAGATCATCGGCGACGATAATATAAAAGTTACTGCTACCTGCGTACGCATACCAACCATGGGCGGACACAGCGAAAGCGTGAACATAGAATTTGAAAATGATTTTGATCTGAAAGAAGTAAGAGAGATTCTTTCCAAAGCTCCGGGGGTTGTTGTAAAAGATGATGTAGCTAATTTTATTTATCCCATGCCCCTAACTGCATTTGATAAGGACGATACTTTTGTTGGCCGCATCAGAAGAGACGAAACACAAGCCAATACATTGAACTGCTGGATAGTTAGTGATAACCTTCGCAAAGGCGCTGCAACAAATGCGGTACAGATTGCGGAATACCTGATGAACAACAAAATGCTTTAACCCCCTCCGCCCCCTAAAGGGGGAACTGGAAGCTCAAAATTTCGAACAGTATTTTCTATAAAATTATTAAGCCTCTTGAAATTCAAGAGGCGCTTTAATATTGTAGAGACCGGGTTCCCCCTTCAGGGGGCGGAGGGGGTTGTACTACTGCCACATAATGGGATTGGTTACAACCGTTAGAACTGTATTGTTTGCAAAAACCATATTTATTTTAAACTTATGGCTCAAAGTATTACCGGGCTTGGTTTTTGTAAAAAGAAAAAAGCCTGCCCTAATGCCGTCCTGTGCGTTAAAAAGGGTAATTAAAGAATCAATACTATAGTCCGGTACATTTATATTATCGCCTTTAACTTTAAAAAAAGAATTCAAAGAATTGTTTGCTGCTATTCCATTAAACGTGTTATCACTTGTAACTTCAATTGACAGCAGTTTGCTCTTTAGTCCATGTTTGCCACACTCATTACACTTACAGGCATACGCACTATTTACCAAAAACGAAAGGTCAGTTTTTGTCTCTGCTACACAGTTCACTGTTAAATAACAATTCAGAAAAACGGTATCGCTGGTAACCGGGATGCCATTATCTACCAAAACACCACCGCTCCCTCTGGGATTAACTGTTATACGTGTCGCTTCATAAAAAGGATCATTTGAATCAAGACATTTACAGCAGGAGATATACAGAAATGTTGTGAGCAAAAATCCAAGGGGTAGGATCAGTATTTTTTTTAGCATAGCAATCTTTTTAATAAGAGCTGGCAAACAATAAAAACGTTGCACAAAAGAGCCATCAATTTTTGATGGCTCTTTTGTAATTTTAAATCTTTATAAAACAGAAAAGATATTAATGTTTATGAACTCCCGGGTTCCCCCCTTCAGGGGGCGGAGGGGGCAATCACCCAGGTCTCATTTCCTTTTAATAATTTATCAAGATCGCCTTTACCTTTTTTAGCGATCACTTCATCTATCTGCATGGTCATCCCATCTTCATAACAGGCTCTTTCAGTTTCATAAAACACACCAAACGGGCGGGGCAGATGACCTTCCAGTTTTGGATCATCAAACATGCGTATCAATATCTGTGCTTTATAAAAGTCTCTTTCGTCATGAATCCACAGGTCATCCGTGCCGGCACCTTCTGCCAGGTCAACGATCACCGGTTTAAATCCGTCTAATTTAATTCCCTTGTTTTGTGTGGCACCAAATACCAATGGTTTTCCCTGCTCCAGGAACAACACTTCGTCAGGTTTTGTTTTTTTCTCTGTGAACACTTCAAAAGCGCCATCATTAAAGATGTTGCAGTTTTGGTATATCTCCAGGAACGAAGCCCCTTTATGTGCCTGCGAGCGTAGCAGCATGGCCTGTAAATGTTTGGGGTCCCTGTCCATGGTACGGGCAATAAAACTTGCTTCGGCGCCCATGGCCAGCGCCAGGGGATTGAATGGATGGTCAATACTTCCAAAAGGAGTTGATTTGGTTACTTTACCTTGTTCTGATGTTGGAGAGTATTGTCCCTTGGTTAAACCATAAATCTGGTTATTGAACAATAAAATATTCACGTCAAAATTACGGCGCAGCAAATGAATGGTATGATTACCGCCAATGCTCAGTCCGTCGCCATCACCGGTTACTATCCATACACTCAGCTCGGGCCGGGCAGCTTTTAAGCCACTGGCAACTGCTGTTGCACGGCCGTGAATACTGTGCATACCATAGGTATTCATATAATAAGGAAACCGGCTGCTACAGCCGATACCGCTGACAATTACAATATTCTCTTTTGGAATACCGAGGGTAGGCATAATTTTCTGTACCTGTGCCAGGATGGAATAATCGCCACATCCCGGGCACCAGCGCACTTCCTGGTCGGTTACAAAATCCTTTGCGGTAAGCGGGGCAGCGGGTGTTATAGTTTCACTCATGGTTTGATGTATTGAAAGCTAAAGTTAATTAAAATAAACGCTCAATAATCAATGTTCAATGCTCAATTTTCAATTTAGCACTCTGCTAACATGGGCTTTTTTTGATTATAAAGCATTATTCTTTTTAGTTGTTAAAATACTCTTTGCAATTATTGCTATTAACTCTTCCGTCTCTTTATAAACAGGCTCCAATTTGCTTACAGGTTTAATCAGTCCCTTTTTCCTGATAACCTTCAACCCGGTTCTACACTCCTTCAATTCTTTTAATACGACACCCATTTTATGTACAAAATTTTTAGTAGATTCAGCCGCCTGAGCCTCGCCATAATTAAACGTTGGAGAATGACAGGATTTGATCAGCTGACCTGCAATATAGTTTCCTGCCCTTGAGTTTGGTAATGCTTCTACAACATCTATCATTCGACAGGTATAATCAACAAGCCTGTCCTCAAGATCATATTTCCTGTTTTGCATGATGATAATTTAGTACCAAAATAAAAAACAATAGCTAACCCTCATCGTATAATAACGGCAGTATTCTGTTATTTTCACCGCATGCTGCTGCAGTTAACTTACTACCCACTTGAACATTGAGCATTGAACATTGCTTATTGAATATTCCATCAACCCAAATAAAATCCTCAATACTCAACGCTCAATTATCAATTCTCAACGAAAACAGCACTCTGCAGCAATTAGGGTACTGCTCACTTGAACATTGAACGTTGAATATTGTTATTGAACACTTCCTTCCAATTCCTCCCAATACTCGGCAGCCCTCCTGGTATGCGGAATCACGATCGTTCCCCCCACAATATTGGCCACCGAAAACACTTCATACATCTGCTCGGTGGTTATCCCCAACTCATGCGATTTACCCAAATGGTATTTTATACAATCATCACAACGCAGCACCATACTGGCAACAAGGCCCAGCAGTTCTTTTGTTTTTACGTCCAGTGCGCCGGCAGCATAGGTATTGGTGTCGAGGTTCCAAAGACGTTTAATGACAAGATTGTCTTTGGCTAAGATTACCTCGTTCATCCTGGTACGGTAATCATTGAATTCATTTACTAAGTTGCTCATATAAAAATTATTAAAAGTTGAATAACAAAGTTAAATTTATGCTCACATTAACCCATTCGAATTAAGGAATCAATTTTCTCTTCATAAAAAGATCAACCATGCGTATTTTCTTTGTACTACTGATCAGCCTTGGCTTTTTTCAAAATGCGGCTGCGCAAACCTTTGATGCAAGATATTTCAACAGCATGCAGTGGCGCTGCATCGGCCCCCATCGGGGCGGAAGAACGGTGGGTGCAGTTGGTGTGCCTTCGCAACCCAATGTTTTTTATATCGGCGTAAACAATGGCGG
>JBDSXS010000040.1:0-5863 GCA_039926045.1 Ferruginibacter sp. | reverse complement strand
AAAATATTACCGATACCTACAGCATCTCTTACAGTCAATTTGTAATGCCATTGGTAAAAGCAGTACAGGAATTGAATAAAAAAAATGATGAGCAACAGAAGACGATCGACGAATTGTTGAAAAGATTGAAAGAATTACAACCCGTTAACCATAAATTATAAACTCATGAAAAAATCTTCTTACTTATTAACAAGCATCCTCGTTTCCACTTTCCTAATGGCTATATGCCCGGGAACTAAAGTTTATGCACAGGTAGAACAAACATTTTACATAACCAATACCACGTATGAGGCTTACCAGCTTGAGAAAGTACCCTTTGCCATGAGAAAAATAGTGCTGAAGGGTAATGATGATTCACTTACCGTGGCTGATAAAACATTTTACAGGACAGGCCTGAAAGACGGCAGCAGCATCTATTTTACTGCCGACAGGAAAAGTTACCTCCTGATCATAGATAAAACAGAGCAGGTCGGTTTTATTATATCACCAAATGGAAAAGACTGGAGTTGTTATTTCAAATATAAAAAAGGCAATAAAATTCCGCCGCCCGATTACAGCAATGAGGAGGCAGGCTTGCTAAAAGAAGCACTGAATAAGATCGTAGACCCAAGGGTAAAATACATTTACTTTACATACTCCAGCTTTGCTTCAAGAGCCAATACCTATTTTGCCACAGACAGCCTGGAGGTGATCTTTGTTTCAGATGATACTATTTCGGTTGCTGGTAATAATTTTATTAAAAAATCAGATAAGCTCTACATGAGTCCGGGCCATACTTATTTGTACCTGCCCGATAATGAGACCCTGGTATTCAGGGACCCCGACTTGTCAGAGTGGGCGTCATTTTATCAAAAAGACGTTAATAAAGCCAACCGTTTAATTAGCCAGGAATACAAATCAGAAAAAGAATTAGCCACTACAAATGCTGCCATCAGGAACAGCAAAAACAGCAAAACAAAAGCGGTATTGAATGGTTATTTTAGTTCGATAACCAACAAAAAAAATGACCCCACCTCAGCAAACAATATTATTAAATATTGGAACGGCCATTGGCCGGGCAGCCCCGCATACAAGGTTATTTTTGCTGATGCTGATTTCACTATCGTAAAAAACGATGTAGGTATTCCGCTCAGAAGATCGCTAGCTGCATGGGTCTTATATAAGGAAAACGGTAAATGTTACGCACAATGGCATGCATACGGTTATGAGTATACAGGAGGCGGTACATATTCGAAAGAATTCTCGCAGTGGCAACTGAATGGCGCCGGTTACTATATTATTGCCGAAACAAAACAAGGCAAAGAATACTTACACTCCGGAGAAAAATGTGAATTTGATTGTGGCATTGTAAAATAAAAATTTATAAAATCTTTTTATGAAAAAAATGATCACGGCATACTGTGTACTGCTGATAAATACGCTGAGTTTACAGGCGCAGGAAAACAATCAAAAATCTGCTCAAATTGGCGAACAGGTCTGGATGACAACCAATCTTAGTGTCGGTCAATTCAGGAATGGAGATCCGATAAAGCAGGCAGCAACTTTTGATGAATGGAAAAAAGCGGGGGAGAAAAAACAACCGGCGTGGTGCTATTATCAAAACAATACAAAATACGGTGACCAATTAGGTAAATTATATAACTGGTATGCTGTTAATGACCCAAGAGGATTAGCACCAGCAGCATGGCATATTGCAACTGATGAGGAATGGGCAAAACTTTTCGACCAGTTAGATGGTGTGGGCACTGCCGGAACAAAACTTAAGAACAATGGAGGTTGGGCCGGTAATGGCAATGGAACAAACGAAAGTGGTTTCTCTGCACTGCCGGGTGGATCCCGGAGCTTTACAGACGATTTCCAGGATGGCTTTTCCAATATCGGTTATGTTACGCTGTTTTGGACAGCTACAGCATCTGCTGATTATAATGCATGGGCCATACAGCTAAGAAATGAAAATGCAGGAAGGTATGGAAGAGACAAAGGCGAAGGATTGTATGTAAGGTGTATAAAAGATTAGTCCACTACTATTATAAAAAAGAAAAGCAGGATCATGATATAATGATCAGTTTTTAAAGATCGTAAATAACAGCCGCCTGATCAGCAGTTTTTATTTATCTTTCTTTAAAGAAATGGAAAATGATAAGGATAGGACTTATATCAGATACGCACGGTTTTTTGGATGAAGCCATCTTTGAACACTTTAAAAACTGTGATGAAGTTTGGCATATTGGCGATTTTGGCAGCGAGGAATTGGCTAAGAGAATATCCTTCGGCTTTAGCTCAGGAGAGGAAAAGAGTTTAAGAGGCGTTTATGGAAATATAGACGGCCAGGATATCAGAAAAGAATTTCCGGAGCAACTGATTTTTATGTGCGAAGGCGTTAAAGTATTGATGAAACATATTGGTGGCTACCCACCTAAATACAATCCTGAAACAAAGAAAGAAATATTGCTCCACCGCCCGCAACTTTTTATCAGCGGGCACTCTCATATTTTAAAGATCATGTATGATGAGAAGCTGAACTGCCTTCACATGAACCCGGGTGCGGCAGGCAAACATGGCTGGCATAAAGTTAGGACCATCATACGCTTTGTAATTGATGGCAAAGAAATGAAAGACGCCGAAGTGATTGAACTGGGAGAATAATTTAATATTGAATATGTAAGATTTAATATTTTTGTAATCCAGGCAATCTCCATCATCCGACAGAAATATTAAATATTCAATCTTACATATTACATTCCTTATTTTCCCCCGTTCGCCGTAAGATCAGCTTTACAATTTGCATCCAATGGAGGAACATTACCGGTAATTAATATGCCTAAAATATCTGTGGTTTCAGAGGCATAATACATCAGGCAATTACTATTAGTACAATGGCTGCCGTGGGCTGCATCTTTATGGCTGGCCTGCATGGGCGATCCCAGGTCCACTAGTCCAAGTATATGTCCAAATTCATGCTCCAGGACAGTACTTTCCAGTTTTATCCGGCTTGCCTGTCCCAGGCCACCTGAATTATCGTGAATGGTTTTACCGTATATACTCATGGATGTATTGCGGAATGCGGTTCCCAAAACATTTGCCTGGTCATAATTTCCATCAGTAAATAGAAAATATACCCCCAACTGGCTGCCAGAAGTATAAACAGTCCGGTTATTTTTTTCAATGGTTGCAATATCGTTTAAGGATAGAACAGCCCTTCCGGCCGAAGCGATCTGTGTTTGAACAACTGTTACACCGCCGGGCTTATTAATCAACGAATTAATAAAGGCTGTTAAGTTATTTACTGACGCAGCATCTGGCTGAAAGCCGGGCATGTACTGGATCTCAATTTTTACTGAAGTGTACTTGGAAGCACTTAACAAGTCATTGGCAGAAGCACCTACAACCTTATTGTTTTCACTATTGATAGACGGGAGATTGGTGATGGTATCAGATTTCTTACAGCCAGCTATGGCCAGGGCAAAAAAACTGCCCATTAAAACTATACCCTTGATCTTCGTAAACATATTATCCTGATTTTGTTCAGGTTTTTGAACGAAAATATCGTGCCAGAAACGTTAATACGTTAATTAGTTAATCCGTGAGAGCGTTAATATTTTAAGATAGTTACTATATTGAAGTCCCACGGATTAACGGGTTAACCGATTAACGGATTAACATGTTTTATTCCACCCAGTTGGCAATAAAAATATTGGTATCATGCGTACCGCCATTATTGCGGTTGCTGCAGAAAACTAATTTTTTACCATCAGGACTGAACATGGCAAATGCATCAAATATTTTTTCTGCAGTTATTTTCTCCAGGTTAGTGCCATCATCATTAATGGTAAACAGGTTAAAGGGGTAACCTCTTTTACTTTGATGATTACTGGCAAAAATTATCCGCTTGCTGTCGGGCATAAAGCTGGGTGCCCAGTTGGCATTACCAAAGCTGGTCACCTGTTTTACATTACTGCCATCGGCATCTGCAATAAAAACTTCCATATTGGTTGGAGCTACTAAGTTCTGGGCCAGGAAATCCTTGTACTCTTTTACGTCGGCCTCTGTTTTTGGCCTGCTGGCACGCCATATTATTTTTTTGCCATCGGGGCTGAACCATGCACCACCATCGTAACCTAATATATTGGTTACCCTTTTTTCTTTTCCTGTTTTTAAGTCCATAATATATAAGTCAATATCACCGTCCTTATCACTGGTATAGATCATTTTTTTTCCGTCCGGACTCAAAGTAGCTTCTGCATCGTAGCCTTTGCTGTTGGTAAGTTGTTTTACAATTTTACCATCCAGGTCGGCCATAAAAATATCATAGCTGTCGTACAAGGGCCAGATGTATTTGTTTCCGTATTTTTTCCTGTCGGGTACCGGCGGACAGGTATCCGATCCCAGGTGTGTGCTGGCATATATCACATGCTTGCCGTCTTTTGTAAAAAAACCGCAGGTAGTTCTTCCTTTACCGCTGCTTATTCTCCTGGGTTCAAATTTTTCTCCGGGTTCAGTTGGTATTTTTCCAATGAACATCTGGTCGCAGGTTATACCAGCTTTGGCATTGGTGTATTGGTAGATCAGCCATTTACTATCATAACTGAAATAGGCTTCGGCATTATCGCCGCCGAATGTAAGCTGCTGCATATGGGCAAAATGTTTCTCGCCCTCAAACAGGATCGTATCTTTTTGATTTACATGGCCGGCTTTGTTATTAACTGTATGCTTTGTAAACGAAACCAGTGCAATTACCAGAACCGCTATCAATCCCGAAAAAATAAGTTTTTTCATGCGTATATTATTATGGCACAAAGGTATAAGATGTTAAATTTCAGATTGTCAGAAAATTGTCATCTGCTTAATCAAAGCAGCGCTTATTTTTGCAGGATGATGAAATTAATACTGCCGGGCATCGTTTTGCTGATATCTATCATTGCCTGTAATAACCAGGATCATACGAACGAAAACAGGGAGATCACTGCGGGATCTTCTGCTGCCCGTGAAAAAATATTAAAAGATTCCATTGCAAAATTTCCTGAATTGCTTTTACTAAAAGAACAACTGATACAATTTTACCGCGAAAAAGAAGATTTTGACAAAGCCATTGCAACAGTTGATGAGGCATTACAAAAAGACAGTTCAAATGATAAACTCTGGGGCATTAAAGGCACTTTATATTTTGAGAGTGACGATACGCTGAATGCCATCAGGTCTTTTGAAACCGCTTTAAAAATAAATCCTTCTCCACGTTTTTTAATTTTGCTTGGCTCCCTGTATGCACAAACAAAGAATACAAAGGCTTTGACAATAGCTGATACTTTGTTACAATCAAAACTCCCGGAAACCGAAAAGGAAGCATATTTTATTAAAGGCTTTTATTATAATTATACCGGCGACTATAAAAAGGCGATCGCATTTTTTGATAAATGCCTGGTACTTGATAACAGGCATATGTTTGCCTATCGTGAAAAAGGAATTGCATTATATGAAATGGGCAAATATGAAGATGCCATTACCGTGCTGGATAAAGCCGTTACCCTGCAGAATAGTTTTGATGAAGGCTACTACTGGCTGGGGCGTTGTCTTGAAAAACTGAACAAGCCTGATGATGCTATTGAAGAATATAAAACGGCAATACGCTATTCACCTGATTATACAGAAGCAAAAGAAGCTTTGGCAAGACTGCAAACAAAATAGCTTATACAAAATTTCCAGGCTCATGTTTTATATATATCCGTTTCTAAAATTTCATGTTCTGTAATTTCGGGCAAGGGTATCTCTACAACTATTTCGCACCCGTTACCCGGGGAAGAATTAATTATCAATTTACCCGAAAATAACTCTGCCCTCCGTTTCATATTTGCAAGGCCGATACCGT
>JBDSXS010000039.1:0-6545 GCA_039926045.1 Ferruginibacter sp. | reverse complement strand
ACCATCAGCGTAAAAAGCAAGATTGACGAAGGCTCGGTTTTTAGTTTTATCTTGAGTTTTAAAAAAGCAGAAGCAGAAGCAGAAGCAGAAGCAGAAGCAGAAGCAGAAGCAGAAGCAGAAGCAGAAGCACGAAACAAGGACATCAAAGTATTGGTTGTGGAAGACATTGCCCTCAATCAATTACTGATGAAAACATTACTGGATGATTTTGGATTTGAACGGGATATAGCCAGCAACGGGTTGATCGCCATTGAAAAACTACAGAAAAAAAACTATGATATTATTTTAATGGACCTGCAGATGCCCGAAATGAACGGGTTTGAAGCCACAGATCATATCCGTAACAAAATGCATTCAAAAATACCCATCATTGCATTAACCGCCGATGTGACCACGGTTGACCTGGAAAAATGCAAAGCCGTTGGCATGAATGATTACATTGCAAAACCTGTTGATGAAAGAATATTGTACACTAAAATAGTTGGGCTGGTAAAAAGATCCCCGGAAAAGATACACAACCTTGTAAAAGAGAACGGAACCTCCGGCGATAAAACAATAAAATGTACTGACCTGGCTTACCTGATCAGCATCACAAAATACGATCACAAATTAATGATGGAAATGATCGCCCTTTACCTGGAGCAAACCCCGGTTTTGATCAGCTCCCTTAAAAAAAGCCTGCAGGATGAAGACTGGGATGCTTTACAGGCAGCAGCACATAAAATGATCCCTTCGTTTTCCATTATGGGGATCAGTAAAGACCATGAAATGAAAGCGAAAAAAATACAGGAATTTACCGGTACAAAAAACCAGGTAAAAGAGATCCGCGCCCTTGTTGCCGAGCTCGAAGACATTTGTGTACAGGCATGTACAGAACTGGAAGAGGAATATACCATACTCAAAAATACGATAGCATGAAAATAATCAGACTATTCGGAAATGTCATTAAATTAAGCAGTGTCAGCCTGCCTGTCCCGATTATTTCGGGGAACTTGTCGAAGGCGGGTTTATTACATCCCAGCGGGTTCGACAAGCTCACCCTGACAGCTTTTATTAATTGTTAACATAATTGAATTGCCAGATGGGATGACCCATTTGGCAACAAATAAATAATATAACAGATGAACGACGAAAATAAAATAAAGATCTTCCTGGTTGATGATGATGCCCTGTTCTTAAAATCACTGGAAATTGAAATGCTGCAGCATGCCGATTTTGTAATTGAAACATTTGCAACAGGCGAGCTTTGCCTGGAACATTTATCAAAAACCCCCGATGTGATCATTTTAGACTACCAGCTCGACAGTATTGATAAAACTGCCATGAACGGAATAGAAACCCTGGATAAAATAAAGGCCCTGGATCCCGATATTCCTGTCGTCATGCTTTCCTCGCAGGACAAAATTGAAGTGGCCATCAACTGTATGCACCACCGTGCATTTGATTATGTAGTAAAAAGCGAAACTGCTTTTATGCGCCTGCAAAAGATAATCACTTCCATATTCAGTTATAGGAAAATGGAAAAAGAACTGAACTGGTATATGGACAGGATGTGACAAAAATATCGTCATTGGTCATTAGATAAACTACATTTTTTATAGCCTTTTACCATAGTCATTGGTATTAGTCATTAGTCATCTTATCGTTTTTAAAACCACTTTAACCTGCGTTCACCTCAATGACCAATGACTAATGATCAATAACCCCTAACTCCTAACTCACAATTCTTAACTTCTACCCAAAAGTGTGAATTGTGTAATTCATTTCTACAATTGTGCAACGAATTAAAAACCAGAGGTTTCATCTTTGTATTACAGTGATTCAGTTGTATTAATTTAATACCTCTGCAAAGGAAATAAACTACACCAAGGTTTCCGTTTTTGAAAATGAAAGATAATAAACAGCATACTCCGCTACAGATCCTTCTTGCAGATGACGATATGGACGATCGCTTTTTTTTTGATAAGGCTTTACAGGAAATCCCGATCGCCACAGAGTTGGTAAGCGTTTACAACGGGGAGCAGCTTATGGTCTACCTGGAAAAAAATGCAGCTCATCTTCCAGATCTCCTTTTCCTGGACCTGAGCATGCCACGTAAAACAGGTTTCGAATGTTTATCCGAGATAAAAGAAAACGACAGGTTTAAAGATATACCCGTAGTGATGCTCACCACATCTTTTACACGGGGCGTCGACCTGGAAGATAACCTTAAGAATACGCTTTCGAGGATGGGGGCCATGAATTATATCCGCAAGCCCGGGGATTTTGAAGAACTGAAGCAGGTAATACAGCAGACAATTATAAGCGTTCTGGGAAGGGCATAGTTTACAGGCAATGAAAATATGTATAATGAACACCCCCTTGTTGATCATGGTTAAAATTAAGCAATAACAATACTAAATTACAAACGCATGAATGTAAAACACTTAAGAATATTGCTGGCAGACGATGATATTGACGATTGTAATTTTTTTAAAGATGCATTGGAGGCATTGCCCATAACCACACAACTGCATATCGTGCATGGTGGGGAGGAACTGATGGATCATCTTAATAAAAATACTGAACAGCTCCCCAATGTGCTTTTCCTCGACATCAATATGCCCCGTAAAAACGGGTTTGAATGTTTATCGGAGATAAAAAGTAATGAGAAAATGAAGGACCTGCCTGTGGTCATGTTCTCCACGTCCGGTGAACAGGATAAAATAAACATACTCTTCAAAACCGGCGCCGATGTATACATCTGTAAGCCATCCAATTTTGTACAGCTTGTACAGGTTATCCATCATGCACTGCCCATGGCGGCAGAAAATATATTTTCGAACGGTAAATTAAAATATGTCCTTAACGCATAATTATGAATAAGCTGAATATACTGCTTGCCGATGATGATACTGACGATTGCCTGTTCTTCCAGCAAGCCCTATCAGCATTAGCTGAACCCGTAAATTTTTCAGCCGTGTACGACGGGGAACAACTGATGCAACTGCTCATGCATGAAACAGTTCAATTGCCTGATATCCTTTTCCTTGACCTGAATATGCCCCGTAAGAACGGGTTTGAATGTTTAACGGAGATAAAAAAACAGGAAAGACTGAAAGGCCTGCCTGTAGTGATATTCTCAACATCCGGTGCACATGAACATATGAGCATCCTTTTTAAAACCGGGGCCAATGTATATATCCGTAAACCTGATAACCTGGCACAACTGGTACAGGTGATCCAACATGCATTCCCTATGGCTACCGAAAAACTATTTTCTAACGGCAGGTTAAAATATATATTGAATGCATGAATGAAAAACAGCTGACGATACTGCTGGCTGATGATGATACAGACGATTGCCTGTTCTTTAAAGATGCCTTGGAAGGAATGGCAATATCCACGGAGTTTACAACGGTACACAACGGTGAACAACTCATGGAGCTGCTGAATTATGAGACAAACAAACTTCCACATGTTCTTTTTCTCGACCTCAACATGCCGCGTAAGAACGGCTTTGAATGTTTAGCAGAAATAAAACAAAATAAAAAACTGAAAGGTATTCCGGTGGTCATCTTTTCCACTTCCTATGAACAGGAGGTGGTTAACCTGCTTTACCGTAACGGGGCACAGTATTTTATAAGAAAGCCATCGGAATTTGGCCAGTTCAAAAAAATAATTCTGTACGTACTTACAATTGTTGCACAACAAAATATGTTAAGAACAACAAAATCAGATTTTGTACTAACCGCCGAAAGCAATTTGGTCATGTAGAGGATCTTTAAAACCATGTAAAATGAGTAATACCCTTGCAGATGATGAATTGAGCGTTGCGAATAAAGAGCTTGTTTTTCAAAACGAAGAAAAAGAAAAAAGAGCAGCTGAGTTAAGCATTGCCAACAAAGAACTTATTTTTCAAAACGAAGAAAAGGAGAAAAGAGCTGCAGAGCTCATTATTGCCAATACAGAACTTATTTTTCAAAATAAAGAAAAAGAAAAAAGAGCGGCAGAACTCATCATTGCCAACAGGGAACTTGCTTTTCAAAATAAAGAAAAAGAAAAAAGAGCGGCGGAACTGATCATTGCCAACAGGGAACTTGCATTTCAAAATGAAGAAAAGGAAAAAAGAGCGGCAGAGCTGATCATTGCCAATAAAGAGCTTGCTTTTCAAAATGAAGAGAAGGAAAAAAGAGCAGCTGAGCTCATCATTGCCAACAAAGAACTGGCATTTCAAAATGAAGAGAAGGAAAAAAGAGCAGCTGAGCTGATCATTGCCAATAAAGAACTGCTGGCTTTCACCTATATATCCAGCCATGACCTGCAGGAGCCCCTTAGAAAGATACAGACCTTTGTTACCATCATCCTGGAAAATGAAAATGCAAACCTGTCAGACAAAGGAAAATATAATTTTCACCGGATGCAACTGGCGGCACAGCGGATGCAGCAACTCATAGACGACCTGCTGGCTTTCTCCCGTATAAATACCACCGACCACCAATTTGAAAAAACAGAGCTCAGCATCGTCATTGAAGAAGTGAAGAATGAACTCCGGGATACGATCAGGGAAAAAAAAGCAACCATTGAAGCCACTGAGGTTTGTCCTGTAAACATCATCCCTTTCCAGTTTCGCCAGCTCATGTACAATCTCATCAGCAATGCACTCAAATTTTCAGATCCGGGTAGCCCATCGCACATCATCATACAGAGTGTAGTTGTAAAAGGAAGTGAATTAGCCAGCCAGTATTTTTCGCCGGAAAAGAACTATTGTCATATCAGCGTTAAAGATAACGGCATTGGTTTTGAGCCACATTTTAATGAACGCATTTTTGGCGTATTTCAAAAACTACACAGCAAAGAAGTATATGCGGGCACAGGCATCGGGCTTGCTATTGTGAAAAAAATAGTAGAAAACCACAAAGGCCGTATCGTGGCAACAGGCGAATTAAATAAAGGCGCCCGGTTTGATATTTATATACCGGCTAACCTGGGTTGATACAGCCGCTTTGATCTCTTTCGTTCCTTTCATGCACAGATACGGAATACAGCCGTGTGAATAATGCAACTTATTTGATAAATTCTGTAATGTTATCATATAAAGGATATCTACCTTGACCTTCAATTAACCCATAATTCATATACCAAAAATCAAACAAAATGAAATCAATTCTTTTGATTGAGGATAATGTTGATATTCTTGAGAACTTAACTGAATACTTTGAACTGGAAGGATATCATGTTATTTCCACAAGCGAAAGTAAAAAGGGGATCGAACTGGCCAGGAAATTCATTCCTGACCTCATCATTTGTGATATGCCAAAGCCTGGCATAGACGGCTACGAAGTTTTAAGGTTACTTATAAAAACTTCCCGTACTTCTAAAATACCATTTATTTTCAGCACAACACTGTGTGAAGCATTTGACAGATCCGAGGCCCTGGAGTTTGGTGCTGACGAATATATCATCAAACCTTTTGAACTGGAAAATATATTGATAATGGCTAAAGCCTGCATACTGTCAGGAAGCAAAAGACAAATGCGTATTGCATGATAGATCCTTCAACCCTGATAAAAAGCAAATACCCTTTTGAAAAACTTTCCAGGCTGAATATTTTACTGGTAGAAGACAACCCGCTCAATATAAAATTAATTTCCATCTTACTATCTCAGCATAGCCTAAAATTACAATTGGCACAGCATGGTGAAGAAGCCGTGGAAAAAATAAAGGAAAATTATTTTGACATCGTACTGATGGATATTGAAATGCCCGTCATGAACGGGTACGAAGCTACAACAGTAATAAGGCAGCAGCTCAAAAGCAATGTTCCCATCATTGCCATGACTGCACACAACAGGAACGGTGAAAGAGAAAAATGTTTACAGCTGGGCATGAATGCATATATCTCCAAACCAATAGAGGAAGAGCTTCTCTTCTCAATCATGCAGGACTTGATCTTTGGACATACAATTTCCGAAATAAAAAATGGTATAGCAAGTTCTGCAATATCCATCACTGATAAAGTATGCGATCTCGGTTATCTGTTAACTGCTGTCAGGGGAAATAAAAAAGTGGTACATGAGATCATTGATATCTTCCTTAAAGAAACTCCCGGCGAATTAGCTAACCTGGAGGCTGCCATAGGGAAAGCAGATCACCAGCTGATCAGTAACATAGCCCATAAATTAAGGTCTTCATTTTCGCTCCTGGGTATTACTGTACTTACTCCCATATTTGAAGCCATGGAACATTTGAGTAATACCGCATCCCCTATTGAAAAAATAAAACAATTAACCCGCAGGGTAATTATAGTTTTTGAACAGGCCAAAGCAGAAATGGAATTTGAGACAGTAACGCTTTTATAATAAACCCCACGTTCACTCCAGCAAATAAAAAAACCTCCCCGCAATTGCGGGGAGGCCTTTTTTATAATAACATGAACTATTAATAATTACTTAAGGTCATTTCTACTCTCCTGTTCTTGGCACGGCCGGCAGCAGTTTTGTTATCTGCAACTGGTTTAGTTTCTCCATAACCTGTAGAACTTAAACGGCTTTCAGCAATTCCTT
>JBDSXS010000038.1:0-44427 GCA_039926045.1 Ferruginibacter sp. | reverse complement strand
TGGGTTGCTGGGTTGTGGCGATAAGCCGGTCTTCGCCATCATGGTATAAAAAGACCTTTACCTCATCATCAATTTTTGTGTTTGTGGGCACAAAGCGCTTTGGCAATAAAATACCTTCGGCGCCATCATCTAAATAAAGGCCAAAATCAACTTCCCTGATCACTTTTAAATTATTGTATTCGCCAACCTTGATCATAATACTTTTTTATTGCCGTAAAGGTAGGCTATTAACCGCTGTCGGGGTTTATTCAGTATCTTCACCTGAATAAAATTAAAATACATTGAAGTTTACAGAATTTGGGTTTGACGAACGGTTGATGGAAGGAATAGATGCTTCCGGATATGAAACAACAACCCCCGTACAGGAACAGGTAATTCCGCTGATCATGGCGGGTAAAGATGTGATTGCATCTGCACAAACAGGTACCGGCAAAACAGCCGCTTTTTTATTACCATTGATCAATAAAATCATCACTGATCCGCATGAGGACCATACCAACAATGCATTGATCATTGTACCAACCCGTGAGCTGGCCGTTCAGATCGCCCAACACATGGAAGGGCTTTCTTATTTTACATCCGTTAGTTCTATTGCCGTATATGGGGGTGGCGATGGTAATGCATTTGTACAGGAAAAAAAGGCATTGAGCCATGGCGCCGATGTGGTGATCTGTACACCGGGCAAAATGATGAGCCATATCAAAATGGGCTATGTAAAACTGGCGGGCCTTAAATATTTGGTTTTAGACGAAGCCGACCGAATGCTGGATATGGGCTTTTATGATGATATCATGTTCATCATAGACAATCTTCCCAAAAAGCGGCAGAACCTGTTATTCTCTGCAACCATGCCACATAAGATAAGAGAACTGGCAAGAAAGATCCTTCACCAGCCCGAGGAAGTAAATATCTCCATCAGTAAGCCACCGGAAAAAATAATACAGGAAGCATTCATCGTTTATGACACGCAAAAAATTCCGTTGGTAAAATACCTGCTGAACAAAAAGAATTTTAAATCGGTGCTGATCTTCTGCAGCAGTAAAATAAGTGTAAAACAACTCACACGTGATCTGAAGCGGGCTAAGTTTTTAGCCGATGAAATTCATAGCGACCTTGACCAAACTAACAGGGAAGATGTGCTGATAAAGTTTAAAAGTGGGAGGTTACCTATTTTAGTAGCCACTGATATTTTAAGTCGTGGAATAGATATTGATAATATTGACCTCGTAATTAATTACGATGTGCCGCATGATGGCGAAGATTATGTACACCGAATAGGCCGTACTGCGAGGGCTGCAGCCGAAGGCAGCGCCTATACTTTTGTTACTGTAAGAGAACAGCGCAAATTCTTAGGGATAGAAAAATTATTGGGCAAACCTGTGCCCAAGGCCATGGTGCCGGAAGAACTGGGAGAAACTCCTGTTTATAATACAACTTCTTCGCATGGACATGGCGGGAGTAAAAAATTCAGCAAGCCAAAGCGTTTTCAAAATAATGTAAAACGATAGAAAGGAATTTAAGATGGAAGATTGAATATGTAATATTGATGTGTAACTAAGGAATTATTCAATATTAAATATTCCATATTAAATTGTTTAGCTGAAATATATTTGTAAAAACAATTTCCATCAGCCTGCTTTCCACCATATTAGCAAGTCCCATTGAATATTTAAACGGTGTAACCAGTTTTAAAGGCGACCTCTTAAAAAAAGAACTGGGCATATTTACATTTAAAGACCTCTTGGAACATTATCCATTCAGGCATGTTGATAAAACAAAGCTGGATAAAATCGCAACGCTTTCACCCCATGCGGAATATGCACAGGTAGCCGGTAAAATAACCCATATTGATATATTAGGCGAAGGCAGGGGAAAAAGACTAACCGCCAGGCTGGCCGATGAAACAGGGGAAATTGAATTGGTCTGGTTCCAGGGGATTAGCTGGATACAAAAGGCGATCGCAGTTGGCCAGCCTTACCTGGTTTTTGGGCGACTGACTTTTTTTGCCGGAAAACCGCAAATTGCCCATCCCGAAATAGAGAATTTTACAATACAAAAAGCTGATGGAAAATATTACCTCGAACCTGTTTATCCATCTACCGAAAAATTAAAAGCAAAAGGACTCAATGGTAGAGCTATTGGTAAATTAACCTATGCCTTGCTGCAAATTCTTACCGAAAAAGACCTGCCCGAAAATTTACCGGCATCGATCATCGAACAATATAAATTCGTCAGTCATTTTAATGCCTGCAGGCAAATACATTTTCCGGCATCAGACAAACATTACCAGCATGCCGTAAGGCGTTTAAAATTTGAAGAATTGTTTTTTGCCCAATTGCGACTGGGCTTGATAAAATCTTCCCGTCACAGGCACAGTAAGGGTTTGGTATTTGATAAAGTGGGAGCCCTGTTCAACACTTTTTATGACCAATATTTACCATTTGAATTAACGGGTGCACAAAAAAAAGTGCTGAAAGAGATACGGAAAGACGCAGGCAGCGGCAAACAAATGAACCGCCTCTTACAAGGGGACGTAGGCAGTGGTAAAACCATCGTGGCATTAATGATGATGTTGATCGCAGCAGATAATGATTTTCAGTCTGTGATTATGGCACCAACCGAAATTTTAGCGCACCAACATTTCAACAGTATCACTGATCTTTTAAAAGATATGCCGGTTTGTGTAAAAATGCTCACCGGCTCATCTAAAGGTAAACAACGCAAAGAAGTGCTGAAATCATGTGAAGATGGGTCTTTGAATATACTGATCGGAACGCATGCGGTAATTGAGGATAACGTGATCTTTAAAAACCTTGGTTTTGCAGTCATTGACGAACAGCACAAGTTTGGCGTGGCCCAGCGGGCGCAGTTGTGGAAGAAGAATACCATACCACCGCATGTTTTGGTGATGACCGCAACGCCCATACCACGCACCCTGGCACTTACTGCTTATGGAGACCTGGATTATAGTGTTATTGATGAATTGCCGCCGGGCAGACAACCAATTAATACGGTACACCGTTCTGAAAGTGCAAGGCCCCAGGTAATGGGTTTTGTAAAAGAAGAAATTGCAAAAGGAAGACAGGCATATATTGTTTATCCTTTGATAGAAGAAAGCAGTAAAATGGATTACGAGAACCTGATGAAAGGATTTGAAGAAGTGAAGTCTTTTTTTCCGGAACCCAAATACTGGATAAGTATGGTTCATGGAAAACAACCGGCCGAACAGAAAGAAACAAATATGCAACGCTTTGTAAATGCAGATACGCAGATCATGGTGAGTACAACGGTTATTGAAGTTGGGGTTAATGTACCCAATGCCAGTGTAATGGTAATTGAAAGTGCCGAAAAATTTGGTTTATCTCAATTGCATCAACTGCGTGGAAGAGTGGGAAGAGGAGCTGAAAAGAGTTTTTGCATTTTATTAACAGGGTATAAGACATCAAATGATGCCCGCGAAAGGTTAAAGATAATGGTGGCCACCAATGATGGTTTTAAGATCGCAGAAAAAGACCTGGAAATACGTGGCCCCGGTGACATAGAAGGCACTAAACAGAGTGGACTGTTAAACTTTAAGCTGGCAAACATTGTCCAGGACAGGGTAATTCTGGAAGCTGCCCGGGATGCTGCTGAAAATATTTTAGGATCGGACCCTGATATGAACAGTGAAGAAAATGTACGGGTTAAAAATTATTTGCAGCAACAAAAGGGTAAAACGGCATGGAGTAAAATTTCGTAAATGAACTTTGGTAATTGACTACATGGGTTCAATTTCTTTAAACAAATTATAACAGTTGCCAACACTGGTAAGAATTTATAGGATGGCCAGATCCGTTAATTTTGTGGTTTAATTTTTGTACATTGTAAAAACACAGATAATTGACAATTTTGCGTAAAATAATACTCCCTTTCATACTGCTTCTTTCTGCAATTTTTACAGCATATGATGTAAAGGCCCAAATGGAGTTTATCCAAAATAAAGGTCAATGGGACAGCAGGGTTGAATACAGGGGAGATTTTTCTACCGGATCTTTTTTTTTAGAGAACCAGGGCTTTACGGTTTTACTGCATAATATTGATGATCTTAAAAATCTATCCGCCCAGATGCATGGTCATAGTGCTTCCAAATTAACCGGTGAGCCAATTACTTTAAATTCTCATGCATACAAAGTAAAATTTTTAGGAGGCAGTTCGCTTGTTCAAAATGTGGCAGATAAAATTCAGCCATACCATAATAATTATTTTTTGGGAAAGGATCAGTCTAAATGGGCATCCGGTTGTAAAATTGCCCAGGCGGTAAGTTATCAAAATGTATATCCAAATATTGATGTAAGGTATTATAGCGAAGGGGAAAAAATGAAATACGATATTGTTGTTCATCCAGGTGGTAATATAGATGCCATTGCCATGCAATATACCGGGGTTGATAAATTAGAAGTTAAGAATAAGGAATTAATGATCAATACTCCGGTTAGTTCAATAAAAGAATTATATCCATATAGTTACCAGGTTAAGGAAGGAATAAAGCAGGAGATCAATTGCAGGTATGTTGTAAAAAATAATACTGTAAGATTTAAAGTGGGTGATTACGATCCAAAAACTACCATCATCATTGATCCAACTTTAATTTTTTCAACCTTTACCGGTAGTACAGCAGACAATTGGGGATACACCGCTACTCCTGCTCCTGATGGCAGTTTTTACGCCGGGGGGATTGCGTTTGGATTTGGCTTTCCTTATTCGCCAGGGGCTTATCAAACAGTTTTTGGCGGTGGCATATCCGACGATGCAATTGGAGCGGGTTACGATATCGCTATCATTAAATTTTCTGCCAATGGTTCCAACCGGTTGTATGCTACATACCTGGGAGGGTCGGGTAACGAACAGCCGTCAAGTATGATATGTGATCAACAGGGTAACTTAATAATTGGAGGAAAATCTTCTTCCAATAATTACCCCGGCGCACCCAGGGGAGGTGCCAGAACTGATTATGATATTGTTGTATCCAAATTAAATGCTGCCGGTTCGGCTTTGATCGGTTCTATAAGAGTTGGAGGTTCGGCTAACGATGGTGTAAATATCCGCAGTAAATATGTGCCTCCCGATGGCCCTGATGCTACAAGGCAAAATTATGGTGATGATGCCAGGAGCGAAGTAATTACAGATAAAGCTGGAAATATTCTGCTGGCCTCCTGTACGCAATCGGGTGATTTTCCTGTTACAGCGGGTGTTTTCCAACCCGTTTTTGGAGGAGGTAATTCAGGCCAGAACCATTTCCCCCAGGACGGCGTAGTGCTCAAGTTTAATTCAAACCTTTCATCTGTTTTATTCAGTAGCTTTTTTGGGGGTAGTGGCGATGATGCCTGTTTTGTATTGGCAGAGGATCCCATTTCCACAGATATTTATGTGGCGGGAGGTACCAATAGTACTAATTTACCCGGGGACAGAACATTGGTACAGCAAGGCAGTTACGGGGGTGGGCTGGTTGATGGGTTTGTTACCCGAATACGAAATGATGGCTCGGCAATTGTAAAAACCACTTACCAGGGCACAAACGGAACCGACCAGGTGTATGGTATTCAATTTGATAAATTGGGCTTCCCTTATATAACGGGTACTACGAGTGGTGCCTGGACTGTAGTGAATGCTAATTTCAGTAATACAGGAGCAAAACAGTTTATCAGTAAACTAAAACCGGATCTATCGGGATACGTATATTCTACTGTTTTTGGTTCTAATACCGGCACTTTTGGGCCTCCAAATATATCGCCTACAGCATTTTTGGTCGACAGGTGTCAAAATGTATATGTTTCCGGTTGGGGCGGCGGCATCAATAATTTACGAGGGTATCCTTCGGCAGGAACTTTAGGAATACCGAGTATTAATCCTTTACCTGGTATTCCGCCACCGGATGGAGATGATTTTTTCTTTTTTGTTTTAGAAAAAAATGCACAAAGCCAGCTTTTTGGAACCCACTTTGGCCACAATGGTGGTTCGCTTGGTGAGCACGTGGATGGTGGCACAAGCCGTTTTGATGCCAATGGAATTGTTTACCAGGCAATGTGTTCATGCCATGATGGAGGTGGCGTTTTTCCAACAACACCGGCTGCATGGTCACGAACTAATAATTCAATTGCCTGCAACGAAGCTGCAGTAAAAATAGAAATGAATTTTGCAGGTATTGGTGCCAGCGTAAAAGCTACTATTGACGGGGTGATTGATACCATTGGTTGTGTTCCGTTAACCATAAAATTCACCGATACTTTGGCAAAGGGTAAAATGTATGTCTGGGATTATGGTGACGGCAGTATGAGGGATGTTACATTTGCTCCTAATAATTCTGTAACGCATACATATAACGCGGTAGGTAGTTACCGGTTAATGCTTATCTCTATTGACTCCGCTACCTGTAACATTGCCGATACAGCTTACACAACTGTAAAAGTGGGCAGTAATATAGTTAATGCTGATTTTTCGTTATCTAAATTAGATTCCTGCAACAGTTTGCGTTACCAGTTCACAAATCTTACAACAGCAACCGTACCCAGTTATACCAATCAAAGTTTTCTTTGGAATTTTGGTGATGGTTCTCCAAAAATAAGATCAGGTTTTGGCCCACAGATCCATACATTTCCATCTACAGGTACCTATATTATAACATTGATCGTTGATGATACCTCGTTTTGTAATGCGCCGGATACTGCCAAAAAAACATTGAGAATAAGTCCGAATGTGAAAGCCATATTTTCTACACCGCCACGTGGCTGTGTACCTTATAATGCACAATTTAAAAATCTTTCACTGGGCGGTACTGACTGGATATGGGAGTTTGGTGATAACCAGACATCAACTGATTTTGAACCCACGCATACTTATGCCAGCACCGGTACTTATAAAGTGCGTTTGATTGCCATTGATACGAGTACCTGTAATAAGCGGGATACGTCAGCTTTCTTTTCGATCACAGTATTTCCTATACCTACGGCTAATTTCAACTGGACACCCAACCCGCCCATTGAAAATACCATTACAAGGTTTAACAACCTGTCAATAGGGGCTAGCCGGTATGTATGGGATTTTGGCGATGGTGAAGGTTCAACTCAAACAAATCCATCCCACTTGTATAATGCTACCGGGGTTTACAAAGCAACATTATATGCATTCAATGTTGCTGAATGTGTGGATAGCCTGACACAGGATGTGCCTATCCTCATTAGGCCATTACTGGATGTACCCAATGCTTTTACGCCTGGAAGGTTTGGCAAAAACGGGATTGTAAAAGTTGAAGGATTTGGGATCGGTACTTTAAACTGGAAAATTTATAACAGGTGGGGACAGGTAGTTTTTTCAACTGCTGACAGAAGCCAGGGGTGGGACGGAACCTTTAAAGGCGCATTGCAACCAATGGATGTGTACACGTATACTTTGGATGTGGAATTTACAGATGGGCAGAAACTAAGAAAAACGGGAGATATAACGTTGTTGAGGTAGGATATTTAAAATATAACCGGGAACTAATTGCTGATGTGAAAAAATCTTTGCCGATTATTCACAAACATGTTTCGCTATCCAGGCTGGTGAGACCAAATCAAGAAAATAATGATCAGAAAAATAAAGATAGTAGGTCTTGTATTACTTGGGTTGCAGGTAAGCATTTTGCATGCACAGGATCTGCATTTTTCACAGTTCTTCAATTCTCCTTTAACTACAAACCCTGCCAATACGGGCTTTATACCCGATGCAGATTACCGGATCGGTGCCAATTACCGTAATCAATGGAGTTCTGTTATGTCGGTGCCATATAAAACGATCAGTGTTTTTGGCGACGCACAATTTTTTAGAGACAGGTTGGATAATGGATGGCTTGGTTTGGGCGCATTAATATTAAATGACCAGGCAGGCAGTGGAAGTTTAACAAGCACAAAAGTGTATGGCTCATTAGCCTATCATCAAATGCTTGGATTAAGCAGCCTTCTTTCTGCAGGTTTCAATATTGGCTGGGCCAATAAAAGAATCAATCAATCCAAATTAAAATTCCCCGATCAGTTCGATGGCAAATTCTTCGATAATACACTGCCTACCGGCGTTGTGCTCAATACCAATAATGTAAGTTACCTGGATATTCACGCAGGGATGAACTATGCCTATTTCCCGGATGAGAATGTATACATCAATGCTGGCTATTCGATCCAGCATGTAAACACGCCCAAAGAAAGTTTCTTTAACGATAATACTACAGATGGCCGCATATCTATGCGGCATACAGCTTTTGTCAATGCCATTTTAAAGGTCAACGACCGGGTTATTATTAACCCTAATGCTTATTTTTCTACCCAGGCAAGGGCAACAGAACTGGTTTTTGGTATCAATGCAAATTATAACCTCTCCGAATTTGGTGAACAGCAATTGTTGGCGGGTATTTATTATCGTTTGGGAGATGCTGTTGTTCCCATGGTAGGTTTTGAAATTAAAAATATCCAGTTTGCTTTCAGTTATGATGTTACTTTATCATCACTCAGTAAATATAATGGCTACCGCGGTGCCAGCGAATTCAGCATCATTAAAAAAGGATTTTATCCTGAGAATGTTGACAGGCAATCGCTCTGTCCGAAATTTTAATATAGTTAAGCAGTGTAGTTTTAGAAATACCTGTAAAATACATGTAGACGCATATAAAACATTTATTTTACCTGGCTAATTTAAATTTATACTTATATCTTTATCCCCTCAACTGAATCAGTAATAAACAACCGTTTTTTCTATGCAAACTGCTACATTAAAGTTCCTGCTTATTCTTGTATGTTTTATTTTTTTTATTGGCTGCCAAAAAGAAATAAGTATTGAAAACGGAGGCGGTTCAACACCAATAGTTACCAATACTGATAGTATTTATCTTGATAAGATTTATGCGCTTGATAATAATGGAAACAGGGTTGATTCAATCATGATCACTTATGATAACCAGAAGAGAGTTATTTCCATGGGATTTAATACAGTATCCCCTGATGTTTATATGTATAACTATTTTTATAATGGAGCAGATACGATCCCATTCAAATCCCGTTTAATACAGGTATCATCTGGTTCATCTGATACTACAACCACTTATCACTATTATAATTCAAACCAAAGGAATATAAAAGATTCTGCTATTACTTCCAGGTTAGATGGCGGGCCTTTCGGTTCATATTGGTTATACACAGAGATTGTTCGTTACAATTACGCAGTTGGTAAAAGATATGCTTATACAGATTTTATTTTTATGTCTCCAACACCTGGCTCATCTGTCAGGGAAGATACTGCTGTGGTAGATAATGAAAATAACATAACCTCCAGTAAAGCTTATTTTTCAGGATCAGGATTACAAAATACATCTGATCTTACTTTTGATACTCACATCAATCCTTTCCGCCTGTTGAGCAATTTTAAAGCCCATCAACGATTTCCAAGTGGAGAAACGCTATTCTTTGAATATTTTCCCTACAATAATATTCTGTCATTAAGAGAAGTTAATCATGGAAGCCCTGTTAACATCACCAAGTATACGTATACTTATAAACCTAATGGCTTGCCTGAAACTGCTCTTATAACATTTAACAGCACACCTCCCGATACTACCAGGTTTTTATATAGATACAGAAAGTTGTAAACTTCCTGCAATTGACGTAAACAGTTTTAGCAAGGATAAATTGATAAGATCATTTTATCGACTCACTATACGATTATACACAAAAAAAATGTGACAGGGAATTAAAAAAGCATTGCCAAAGCTTTATCCTTTGGCAGTGCTTTTGTTCTATAATGATTTAATTAATTATTCAATCCTTCTCAATGGTCATTTTAAAATGATCATTTTTAAAATATTTCCGGTATTTATCAGTGATTCTTTCTGATTGTTTTTTCCCGTCAATATAAAGATACTTGTCTTTATATTCGATCGTAAAACCATTCTTTGCATTAACCAGGCCATCCTTTTCCATCTCAACAAACATGTCCTTTGTAAGTTTTAATTCTTCTTTGGCTTTATCAATACCGGCCCGGGCTTCCAGCATGATCTTGTCAAAGTCGATCTTATCAATTTCCACTTTGCTTTTTTCTACTTCTTTTCTGGCAGTTTCCAGTTCCTTTTGAATAAGTTCTTTATCAATATCTTTTATCTGCAGTTTTGCTTTATCTATTTCGGTTGCGGCTTCAGCCAAAGCTTTTTCTACATCTGCATTGATGTACTCCTTGTTCAGATCTTTTAAAGAGGATTTTACGCCTGCCATCATCTTATCCATATCAATGCTTTTTAAAGCAAGCTCTACATCCTTTTTTATTTTATCCATATCCACATCTTTCAGCGATTCGTCTATTTCCTTTTTCAGTTTTGTGAGATCGATCTTTTTCAATTGATCTGTTACTTCCAGTAAAGAACCGTCTAACTGGCTTTGTAGCTTATCAAAATCTTTCATCTTCATAGAACCATCCTTTTCAGGTAATGTGTCTGTACAGGTTCCAGGCGAATCGAAATTCTCCTCCACCAGGTATTTATTATAACTGAAAGGAGAATCCTGGAAAGACATGGTAATACCGCCAACCAGGAGTAAGGCGATCGTGCCGGTAAGGGCCGCTTTGTGTTTCAAAATAAATTGTTTCATGGCTATACTTTTATTGGTTTAAAAACTAAATACGAACAGATTCGTAACAAATGTAGTTTTGTCTTTTAATATTTGCAATACGTTAAAGGAACTTTAACAATTTTACAGGGTTCATTTAAAAGCTGCAGATTTTATGAACTCACTATTTTATACGAGTTTTACACAAATAATGTTACATGGATACTGTTGAAGTAAGACCAGGTGCCCTTCACTATATCGATCAGTTTAAAAAGATCGTGGGGGATGGTTATGTGTTTTCTGATGAGGAAAGCCTGAACAATTATGCACATGATGAAACAGAGAACCTCCATTTTCTGCCCGATATCGTTATTAAACCCAGGTCGGCCAAAGAGATCAGTGCCATCATGGTAATCTGTAACGGACATAAAATACCAGTCACACCCCGGGGGGCCGGAACAGGCCTCAGCGGGGGGGCATTACCGCATTTGGGTGGCGTTTTACTTTCTATGGAAAGAATGAATTCAATTTTGGAAATTGACGAACGTAATCTCCAGGTGATAACTGAACCCGGTGTGATCACTGAAGTTTTGCAGGATGCAGTAAAGGAAAAAGGTTTGTTTTATCCACCTGATCCCAGCAGCAGGGGCAGTTGTTTTATCGGAGGCAATATTGCAGAGAATAGTGGCGGCCCCAAAGCCGTTAAATATGGCGTTGTAAAAGATTATGTGTTGAACCTGGAAATTGTTTTGCCCACAGGGGAGATCATGTGGACCGGCGCCAATGTGTTAAAAAATTCTACCGGATATAATTTAACACAATTGATCGTGGGAAGTGAAGGAACTTTAGCCATCGTTACGAAAATTGTTTTAAAGCTCCTGCCATTTCCAAAATACGACCTGTTGATGTTGATACCATTTAACTCATTAGAGAAGGCAGGTGAAGCGGTGAGTGCTATTTTCCGGGCTGGTTTTACACCCAGTGCCATGGAACTTGTTGAGATCAATGCATTAAAGATCGTAAGCAAATTTGTAGATAGTAAAGTGGTGCCGGTAACTGATGAGATGGAAGCTCATTTAATTGTTGAAGTGGATGGTAACCACCTGGAAACATTGATGAGCGAAATGGAAGCCATTGCGGAACTGCTGGTGCAGTTTGAATGTGGCGATGTTTTTTTTGCAGATGATGCACAACAGAAAGCGGAATTGTGGAAGCTACGCAGGCGTGTTGCGGAAGCTGTAAAATTAGATGGTTACAGTATTGAAGAAGATACGGTTGTACCCCGGGCTGAGCTACCCGCCTTGATCCGTGGGGTAAAAGCATTGGGAAAGCAATATGATTTTGATGTTGTTTGCTATGGCCATGCAGGTGACGGAAACCTCCATATAAGGATCAGAAAACCAGGCAGCATTTACAGTTTGAACAACCCGGAAGTTATACCGGCTTTAAAAGCATTGTTTGAACTGGTAAGGTCTTTGGGTGGCACCATCAGCGGTGAACATGGTATTGGCCTGATACAAAAAGAATATATGGATATCGTTTTTGATGAGACCGGCCTGCAATTGATGAGGGGAATAAAAAAGATTTTTGATCCTAATAATATTTTAAACAGTGGTAAAATATTTGACATGGTCTGATGGCCCCCGCCTGACCAGGTTGATCAATTATTTAAAATTTTAAATTAATAAAGTACGTATGAAAAAAGTAGTAATTGTTTTGCTGTTGCTAAGCGGAACGTATATTTCAAATGCACAAGATGAGGAAAGGAGCCGGGAAGAAAAGAAAGGTGGATTTAAAAAAGAAAATCTTTTTGTAGGCGGTGACCTGACACTTGGTTTTGGAAATAGCTATACAGCTTTGGGTGCAAGTCCCTATTTTGGTTATAGCATCAACAAATATGTTGATGTGGCCGCATCTTTTAATTATATCTATACATCACAGCGTGATTTTTTGATCTATGGAGATAAGGTTCGTCAAACTCAATTCGGACCTGGGGCATTTGTAAGACTCTATCCCTTTAGATTTGTATTTGCCCAGGCACAATATGAACATAATTTTATTAAAGTAAAATATTTACCGGCACAAAATTCTGGCTACATTCCTTCTACTGACAGGGTTGATGCCAACAGTTTATTGGTGGGGGCAGGCTATGCCGGCGGCCGCGATGAAGAAAATAAAAGTTTTTATTATTTTTCTATATCCTGGGATCTGCTGCGAAACAAGAATTCACCTTATGTAGATGGTTTAGGAAGAGCAGTTCCCATTATCAGGGCAGGTTATAATATTGCTTTATTCCAGGGAACCAGGCATAGGAGATAATTTACAGGTATGGTAAAAGATCGGCAGCTTTATTAAGAACAACCAGCTTATCTTCTACTTTATCATACAAAAAATCTTCCTGTTGCATGGTTTGTGCAAAAGCGAGTAGATGGTCATAAAATCCTGCAGTATTCAGGATGAATATTTTTTTATCATGAATACTCAATTGGTTCCAGGTAAGCATTTCAAAAAATTCATCCATGGTTCCATAACCGCCGGGTAAAATGATGGCCGCATCACATTTTTCATAAATTAATTTTTTGCGGGTGTGCATATCATCTACGATCAATAATTCGGTAATACCCTCATGATGGTGTTCCCTGTCTTTCAGGATCTCCGGTATGATGCCTATTACTTTTCCCTGTTTTTCCAATACGGCATTTGATACGGCACCCATGATGCCTTTGTTACCGCCGCCATAGATCAATGGGATTTTTTTTGATGCCAGTAAATGGCCAAGGGCATTCGCTTCTTTTACATACTCAGGATTATTACCGCTTTTAGAACCACAAAAAACTGCCAAAGATGTTATTGCCATAAATTAATTAACTTGAATTTTATTGCAAGCTAATTTATTCGGTATTAATAAATCATTATAAATTATTTTATGTCTCCAATAGTCTTATTCGCCTTTGTTATCGGGTATTTTGTACTGCTGCTTACGGTTGCCTATTTCACTTCAAAAGGCAGCAATAACGATTCTTTTTTTATAGGAAATCGCAACAGTAACTGGATGCTGGTTGCTTTTGGTATGATCGGTACAAGTCTTAGCGGCGTTACGTTTGTAAGTGTACCGGGCAGTGTGGGAACCGGTAATTTTTTTTATTACCAGATCGTACTGGGTTATCTCATCGGTTACATGGTTATTGCATTTGTGCTGATACCCCTGTATTATAAAATGAACCTCACATCTATTTATACCTACCTGGAAAAAAGATTTGGGATCAATGCACATAAAGCAGGAGCTTTCTTTTTTATATTATCCCGTGTAGTGGGTGCTACCGCCAGGCTCTACCTGGTGATCAGCATCCTTCAGATCTTCATTTTTGATAAACTCCACATTCCTTTCGGGGTCACTACGCTTGTTATTCTCATCCTGATATTACTCTATACATTTGAAGGTGGCGTAAAAACAATTATCTACACAGATACCCTGCAAACAACCGGTATGTTACTGGGCCTGGTGGTTTGCATCATCGTGATCGTAAAGGCCATGGGCCTTGATTTTGGCAGCACCCTCACCCTCATGAATGCAAAAGGATACACAAAGATCTTTAATATGGATGTGAAGTCAGGCTCTTACTTTTTAAAACATATCATCGGTGGTATGTTCATTGCCATTGCCATGACAGGGCTTGACCAGGAAATGATGCAGAAGAATATCAGCGTAAAGAATATTAAAGATTCGCAGAAAAATATCGTGACATTTACAGCAGTTTTAATGGTTGTGAATTTTCTATTCCTGTTCCTGGGAGGCATACTCTACCTGTATGCCAGCACAAATAATATAACCGTTGCACCCGATGATCTTTTCCCTACTATTGCGCTAAGCAATGTTTTTAGCGGAACAATAGGCATCATTTTTATTATCGCTTTGATATCTGCGCTATTCCCAAGCGTTGACGGTGCTATAACTTCATTGACTTCCTGCTTTTGCATTGATATCCTGGGGATGAATAAAATGAAGGTCGAGGAGGATGATGCTTTGGGAGCAGGAAAAGCGTTATTGGAAAAAAAGAAAAAAAGGACCCGGCTAAAAGTGCATTTCACTTTTGCGGTTGTATTCTTTTTGATGGTGTTGCTTTTTAAAGCAATTAATGATAAACTGATCATTGATTTTATTTTAAAGTTTGCCGGCATTACTTATGGACCTTTGCTCGGTTTATTTTCTTTTGGTATTTTAACCAAAAAGCAGTTGAATGAAAAATTAATATGGGCCGTTTGTATCATTGCGCCGGTCATGGCTTTAGGACTGGATATGCTAAGCAGTCCTGAATGGTATGAAAAGAAATTACACCTTACGCTTGGGCTAAAGTCAATATCAGAAAGTATTTTTCACGGATACAAGATCGGTAATGAACTCATCCTGATTAACGGCATATTTACGTTTGTGGGCTTATTGTTAATTTCCAAAAATGAGTATAATAAAGCAAATATTTCAGTGTAACTTTACGGGGTTAGTAAGTGCCATTCTTCACAAATACACAAGTGTTGAATGGCATTATATTATCTGCAATGGACTGTCACAAAGTATAATTTAAAACCGGATACTTCGTTATATAATGGAACTGATAAACCCGAAGGCGGAACACTACGCAAAACACTATACATCTTCACTGGATGAAGTGTTGAATGAAATTGAAGCCTATACTTTAACCAATCATCCGCATGCGCAAATGCTTAGCGGGCATGTACAGGGGAAAGTGCTGGAAATGTTCAGCAGGATGATAGGGCCAAAACGGGTACTGGAAATAGGAACTTTTACCGGTTTCAGTGCTTTATGTCTGGTTAAAGGGTTGCAAACCGATGGGATATTACATACGCTTGAATTAAGAGAAGATGATGCAGCAACAGCAGCAGGTTATTTTGCAAAAGCCGGAATGGAAGATAAAATTGAATTACATGTGGGAGATGCATTAGAGATAATTCCAACGCTTAATGAAAGTTGGGACCTGGTATTTATTGACGCTGATAAAGTGAACTATATTAACTATTACGAATTAACTTTACCATCAGTTAAAAAAGGAGGCTGGCTGCTGGCCGATAATGTGCTTTTTCATGGTGAAGTTCTGGAAGAAAATGTAAAAGGAAAAAATGCCCTTGCATTGCAGGCATTTAATGAACATATAAAAAAAGATGATCGTGTTCAACAGGCAATGCTCACTATAAGAGATGGGCTCTTATTAATTCAAAAAAAATAATCCGATGTTCAGGATCGTTATTGCCATATTGTTTTCATCAGTTTCTTTAACTGCTGTAGCCCAAAGGGTTTCGGTAGAGGAATATATTGCACAGTTCAAAGATATTGCCATCAATGAAATGAAACGATCGGGTGTTCCTGCTTCCATTACTTTGGCACAGGGTATCCTGGAATCTGAGAACGGCAACGGTGAGTTGGTGAAAAAATCCAATAATCATTTCGGCATTAAATGTAAAAACACCTGGACCGGTGAAACTGTTACGCATGATGATGATGCAACAGGTGAATGTTTCCGTGCCTACACAAATGCAGCTGAAAGCTACCGCGACCACAGTGATTTTCTAAAAGCCAATAAACGTTACGGAGCATTGTTCAGCCTTGATCCAACAGATTACCCAGGTTGGGCAAGGGGCTTAAAAAAGGCAGGCTATGCAACCAATCCCCGTTATCCTGAATTGCTCATCAAATATATTGAGCAGTATGACCTGCAGCAATACAGTTTGATCGCATTGAATCAACTACCCAAAACAGAGGTAGCAAAAAATGAAGAGGGCAAAAAGAATATCGACCCTGTTGCTATTCTTGAGGAAATAGTAAGTACTGCAAATGGTAATGCAGCCATTGACGTTGATCCGGGTAAAATAATCACGATTAATAATACCAAATGTGTTTTTGGCAAAAAGGGAACATCCTTATTGCTGATCGCCGATCAAAATAATGTCAGCCTGAGTAAATTGATGGACTTTAACGATATGACCGAGGAAGGTTTACTTGGCAAGGACCAATATGTATTCCTCCATAAAAAACCAAAAACCGGCGAAACGGAATTCTATGTTATTCAACCGGGAGAGACCGTATATGATGCAGCACAGAAAAACGGCATTCAGCTCAAGTATCTTTTGGAGTATAATAACATACATGAAGGTGCAAAAGTTACTGCCAATACAAAATTGGTTTTACAACCCGGAGCAGGACCAGTTTCAAACAATGATCTTAAAAATGAAAAAATTCATGTAGTTGCAGCAAAACAAGGATTGTACGCAATAGCCAGGATGTATAATGTAACGGTACAACAATTGAAAGCGTGGAATAAGCTTGATTCTGAGGATCTAAAGGTTGGCCAGCAAATAATAGTCTCTAAATAGTTAACTGCTTCCTGTAAGCCAGGGAATAAAAATAAAACCAAATGATCATCCAGGTACTAGATAAAAAATTTCAACCCTATATTAAGGCAGAACAGATACAGGAACAGATCGGCACATTATCTAAACAGATCAATATAGACTATGCCGGTAAAAAACCTTTATTCATAGCCATTTTAAACGGCTCATTTATGTTTGCAGCCGACCTGTTTAAAGAACTCACCATTGATGCCGAGATATGTTTTATCAAACTGGCATCTTATAAAGGAACCAAATCAACAGGCAATGTCATTACTTCTATAGGACTGGACCTGTCGTTGCAGGACAGGCATGTGATCATTATAGAGGATATTGTTGATACAGGGAAAACATTACATGAGTTTTTGCCCCAACTGCTTAACCAGCAACCCGCCAGTTTAAAAATAGCTGCATTGCTGCATAAGCCGGAAGCATTGGTTTACCCGCTTGCAATTGATTATCTTGGATTTAATGTACCCAATAAATTTCTGTTGGGTTATGGTCTTGATTATGATGGCCTGGGTAGAAATTTAAAGGAAATTTACCAGTTGGTAGAGGATTAGTGGGGCAGCATAAAGCGATGAAAATACGTCTTAGTGTCGGATTTGACCTTTATAATAACCTGCTTGGAATTGAAAAAACTGTTACTCCATATCCCCTTGCTGTTATTGGCATTTACTGTCGAGGCGCAATATTATCTGCGTGGCGAGATCAAGGATGAGAAGAACCAGCCGCTTCAAAACGCAAAAATTCTCCTGCATTCAAATAAGCATTATTATTACGCTGGTACTTCCGGCGGCTTTGGCATCACCACAAATATGTTGAATGATTCTTTGACCGTTTGCATGGATGGATATGAGCCCCAGACAATAAAAGTAAACAGCGAGCAATGGCAATACATCAGCTTAAAAATATTGCCATCAAATGTAAGCAGTAACAGGCCCAAACTTATTTCTGTAACAAAAAATTTAGATCGCACAACCAAGGTCCGGTGGTATGTAAATGATGAAACTTATTTTCAGCTGGTAGAGAATGAATATGTTAATGCTTATAAATTTCCCAATACCGGTTTTTCATTAAACGTAAATAAAGCATCTTATAGTAATGTACGTAGGTTCATCAATATGAAAAGTATTGTGCCGCCTGATGCAATTCGTACTGAAGAAATGGTCAATTATTTTAACCTGCATTACCGGGAACCAAAAAATGATGACATCTTCAGGTTCGAGTCACAGCTTACATCCTGCCCCTGGGATATGGAAAAGCAACTGCTCTTTTTAAACATCAATGCCAGGAAAATAAATTTAAACATGATACCACCCGGCAATTTTGTTTTTTTAATCGATGCATCCGGAAGTATGGATATGCCAAACCGCTTACCATTATTGAAAGCGGCTTTTCAGATGTTTGTAAAAAATCTGCGGGCTATTGATACGGTTTCGATAGTAACCTATGGAGGTACCGTGGGTATATGGCTGCAGCCTACAAGTGGGGCCGAAAAAGAAAAAATAATAAAATCAATTGAAGAGTTAACTGCAATGGGTGATACACCGGGAGAAGCCGCAATTATGACTGCTTATGCCCTGGCCAACAGAACATTTAATAAAAGTGGCAGTAACCGGGTTATTTTGGCAACTGATGGAGACTTCAATGTTGGCCTCAGTTCAGAAAAAGCCCTCGAAGACCTGATAACAAAAGAAAGGCAGGGAGGGGTTTACCTGACCTGCCTGGGCGTAGGGATGGGTAATTTTAAAGATTCCAAACTGGCAACACTTGCAAAAAAAGGTAATGGCAATTATGCATACATTGATGATATTCATGAAGCTGAGAAAGTGCTGGTAAAAGAACTCACACAAACATTCTATGGCGTTGCAGATGATGTGTTCATTAATTTGAAATTTAATCCCGACCTGGTGAAAGAGTACAGGTTAATTGGGTTTGATAACAGGAGGGACGCAGTAGCCGACAGTACGATAGACCTGGAAGGCGGAGAAATCGGAAGCGGGAACAGTACACTGGCTATTTTTGAAATTGTACCGGCTACTGATAAACTTTTTAAATCAGAGATCTTACCAAAAGATAAAGTGGCAGGTATAGAAATGCGTTACAGCCGTTGTAATGATACAACGCATTTGGTAGTAACGAATTACTGTATTGCTAATTTTACAGAGTTTAAAAATATAGATAAAGAATTACAGTTTGCAACTGCTGTTGCCATGTTTGGCCTTAAAATAAAACAATCAAAATATATTAAACAGGTTGATTGGCCGGACATAGAAAGAATAGCAACCGAATCATACGATCCGAACAGTTACCTGCAAACCGAGTTTTTGCAATTAATAAATAAAGCCGAGGATATTTACATGGCCAAAAAACGAAAAAAGAATAAAGACAATTAGGAAAACATTTCCCTCACTTTATCAAAAAATGATTTGTCATTTTTTTCAGGCTTAGGCTGGAAATTTTCTGACTGCTGTAATTTTTCCAGCATTTCTTTTTCACTGGCTGATACATGCTGTGGTGTCCATACATTTACCTGTATCAGCTGATCACCTTTTTCATAACTGTTTACATTAGGGAAACCCTTACCTTTTAATCGGAATATTTTTCCGCTTTGTGTTCCGGGTGGTATTTTGATCTTTGCCCTGCCATCGATGGTAGGTACTTCTATCTGGGTTCCAAAAACTGCATCAGGTATAGAGATATGCAGATCAAAAGCAACGTTTAAGCCATCCCGGTGTAAATGGGGATGCGATTCTTCCTCAATTAAAACGATCAGGTCGCCTGAGGCTCCTCCTCGTTCGCCGGCATTTCCTTTGCCACTCAGGCTCAATTGCATCCCTTCCTGCACACCGGCCGGTATATCAATGGTTACTGTCTCTTCGCCATATACCCTTCCCTCACCTTTGCAGGCAGTACATTTATGTGTAACCGTACTTCCCTCGCCATTACAGGTTGGACAGGTTGTTACCGTTTGCATTTGCCCTAAAAAAGTATTCTGTACCCTTCTTACCTGTCCGCTTCCGCCACATGTGCCACAAGTTTGAACGCTGTTCTTATCTTTTGCACCACTGCCGCTGCAGGTAGTACACAGCACATATTTTTTTACCTTAATGGTTTTTTGAGCACCTTTTGCGATCTCCTCAAAATTCAATTTTATTTTTACCCGCAGGTTGCTGCCCCGTGTACCGCGGCTTCTTCCACCTGAACTGCGCCTGCTGTTCCCTCCGCCAAAAAAACTTCCAAAGGGACTGTCGTCGCCAAAAATATCTCCAAACTGGCTGAAGATATCATCCATATTCATCCCGCCTCCGCTATAACCACCGCCGCCCCTGCCCGGGCTAAATGCCTGGTGGCCAAACCTGTCATATTGCGCACGTTTATCCGTATCACTTAAGATCTCGTAGGCTTCGGCAGCTTCCTTAAATTTTTCTTCAGCAACTTTATCACCGGGATTTCTATCCGGATGAAATTGCATGGCAACCTTGCGATATGCTTTTTTTATCTCATCCTGTGTGGAAGATTTGGTAACACCCAATATTTCGTAAAAATCTCTTTTCATGCCCCTAACCCCTAAAGGGGAATTTTGCGGTTCAATATGTTGAACTCTTTTATAAAATAAAAACTCTTTTAAATTTTCTGCTCCAGTTTCCCTTTAGGGGATAGGGGCCTTATTTTCCAACAACAACTTTTGCAAATCGTATAATTTTATTGTTGAGGTAGTAGCCTTTTTCAATTTCAGCAAAAACTTTTCCTTTCATTTCTTTTGGTACATCTACTTCGGTGATGGCCTCGTGTTTTTCAACGTCAAATTCTGTATTTACACTTTCCATAGCTTTTAATCCCCTTGCCTGTAAAGTGCTTCTCAATTTATTAAATACCAATTGAACACCTTCTTTCTGGGCAGCGATGTCGTCAGTTTCCGTCAATTGTTTTTCCGCACGGTCACAATCATCCATAACTTCCAGCATGGAAATGATCACATCTTTGCCCGCAGTCTGGATCAATTCATTTTTTTCTTTTGCATTGCGGCGCTTGAAATTATCAAACTCTGCAAAAAGGCGGAGGTATTTGTCTTTTTGTTCTTCCAGTTCTGCCTGTAATTTTTGCATAGTATCCTCACCTTCCGGGTTACTCAGATGCGTGTTTCCGGGTACATCTGCATCAGCATTAATATTCATTTCCTCATTTTCCATTGATATTGTTTCTTTCTGTTCCATATGAGTATATTTTAAAAATTGGTTGCGAAGGTACAACAGTCAAACATTTTGCCAAGGCTCAATTTGCGGTCAAATTGGCAATAATATTCAAATATGTGCCATGCAGCTCTAAACTGTATGACAGGGATGTTACCTTTGCGTCATGAAGAGCATTTTTCTCAACAAAAAGATCAGCCGGAGGGTAGAAACCGGGCATCCCTGGATATTTGGGAATGAAGTGAATACCGGTAAAGCCCTGGATGCGGCTGCAAAACCGGGGGAAGTGGTGAATGTGTACACCCATGATAAAAAATTCATAGGAAGGGGCTATATCAACCCCCAATCGCAAATAATGGTGCGCCTGCTTACCCGGGATAAGGAGGAAATGATCGATGAGCAGTTCTTTGTTAACCGCATACAAAAAGCCTGGAATTACCGTCAAAAGATCGGCTACTCCGAAAACTGCAGGCTTATTTTTGGCGAGGCTGATGATATACCACAACTGATCATAGATAAATTCAATGATTATTTTGTTATTCAAACACTGGCACTGGGTATTGATGTGTGGAAACCGGCAATTGTAAAAGCCATTGAGCAGATCTTTGCTCCCAAAGGGATCTATGAACGTAATGATGTTCCTGTGCGGGAACTGGAGGGCATGGAGCAGCACAAAGGTTTTTTATCTGCTGAATTTGATACCAATATCATCATTAATGAGAACGGGATAAAATTCCATGTGGATATTGCCAACGGACAAAAGACCGGATTTTTTTTAGACCAGCAGGATAACCGGCGGGCCATTCAGCATATTGTAAAAGATGCTGATGTGCTCGGCGCATTTTGTTATACCGGTTCCTTTGAGATCAGTGCTGCACACTATGGCGCAAGGTCGGTGTTGGGGTTGGATATTTCCCAGAACGCCATTGATATGTGTAATACAAATGCAGCATTGAACGGGCTTGACCAGGTTTGCAGATTTGAATGTGTAAATGCTTTTGATGTATTGAAGGAATGGTCAAAGGAAGGAAAGCAATGGGATGTTGTAATGCTTGACCCGCCTTCATTTACCAAGAGCAGGGCCACCATTGATAAGGCCATCGGCGGTTATAAAGAGATCAATTTGCGGGGAATGAAATTAGTAAAACCAGGAGGTTTTTTAGTTACTTCAAGTTGTACAAACCTGGTGCAGCCGGAACTGTTCCTGGATATCATTCAAATGGCAGCAACTGATGCAAAAAGAAAAATAAGACAGGTTGTTTTTAATTCACAGTCTGCTGACCACCCGGTAATACGAGGACAGGAAAATACACACTATCTTAAATTTTTGATCGTACAGGTAATGTAATTTTAAAAATCGGGAGGTTTATTTTACAACCTGGAACTTGCCGGACTCAATGATCTTTCCTTCTTTATCCCTAAGCTGGTAAACATAAATACCACGGTAAAAATCATCTAATGGTATTGTTAAACGGGGAGGCATTTTAGTGACTTCATTTACATTTTTACCCATAAAATTATATATCTGCAGGGTAAAGGTTTTATCATAGCCATACAGGAATTCAAAATTGATTGCCGTAGTAGCAGGAATTGGATAAGGCTTTATCAGTTTTGCTATAGGTTCGCCCTGTGCAGGACTTTTAGCTTGAGCAAATGATGTAAAGTTTATTCCAATAAGTAAAATTAGTATGTAAATAATTTTATTCAACTAAGTAAAAATATATAAAAGGTTTTAATTAAACAACAATTTACTGTTACCTTATTCACAATAAATATATATTAAAAAGGGGCAATAAAAAAACATTTTACGTAGACGGCTGTATAAAATGTGGATTTTACCCGTTCAAAGCGTGTAATTTCTCATTTATTACCTCAAAATCAGGCATATCGTTGGTACTTTCCAATACTTCTGCGTAATTGACGATACCGGCCTTATCAATAATAAATACCGATCTTTTGCTTACCCCTTTCATATCCAGTATCCATTCATCGATCAACGAACCATATAGGGCCGAAACTTCCTTATTAAAATCGCTCAGGAAAGGGAAATTGTATTGCTGATCCTCCTTATATTTCTTTAATGTAAAGACCGAATCAACAGATATACCAATTACTTCTGCATTTACATTACTGTACCGGCCAATATCATCTCTTACGCCACAGAATTCTTTTGTACAAACACTGGTAAACGCCTGCGGAAAAAATAAAAGTAAAACATTTTTGCCCCTGAGATCAGAGAGGGTCATTTTATTTTTTTCAGTATCATATAAACTAAAATCCGGTGCAACCTGGCCTGTTTCAATTTTCATATTTGCTGATTTGTTTTTGTAAAGATAGGGGTTGTGTAAAAATTGTTAACAGGTATTGCTACCTTTTGGTTTAATTAGCATCCTGAATTTAAAATCAAAACCAACTTATTATGAACAAGTACATTACAGAATTGATCGGAACCTTTTTCCTGGTGATGGGCGCAGCGCTGGGCGGAGCCATTGGTGCATCGCTTGCATTAATGATCATGATCTATGCAGGCGGGCATATTTCAGGAGCACATTATAACCCCGCAGTAACGCTTTCTGTGTGGATGAGGGGAAAGATTGATATGAAGGATGCTGTAATGTACTGGATATTTCAGCTTGCAGGCGCCATAGTAGCCGCTGTGATAGTAGCTTTTATATTTGATAAACAAGGCGACGGAAGCTGCATAATTGCTGAGGATGGTGGCACAAAGGCAATTATAGCAGAGTTACTGGGAACATTTGCATTGGCTTATGTGGTACTTAATGTTGCTACTGCAAAAGGCACCAGTGGAAATAGTTTTTATGGTTTAGCGATCGGGGGAACGGTTTTAGCTATGGCCACCGTATTGGGCCAGTTTTCGGGAGGAGCATTTAACCCGGCTGTGGCGGTTGGATTGTGTATACAAAAATCGATGTGTTGGGCACAAATATGGATGTACCTGGTTGGCGCTTTAGGTGGCGGTGCATTGGCTGCAATTATATTCAGTTTGAATAATCCGGATGATAAATAAGCAACTCACTAATATAAAAGGAAAACCCTTCTAGAAAGAAGGGTTTTTTGTTATCCAAACAATCCATAAAAACAAAATCTTGAGATTGTTAGGTACAGGATCTTCGGGCTATGAAATATCAGATAAACATATTTTACAAAATAGGTAAATGCATTTTTGGTTATTTAGCAGTATCAGTGTTCAGTTCAAAAAAGTTAGGGATCAGTGATTCAGTGAGGCTTTTTGTGTTAATTATTTTGCAAGTAGGGGATGCAAAATAAACAATAGGTGCAGGCTTATTAATGCCTTTTATCATAGGTTAGATTTTTATGGTTTCAGTCGGTTACACGTATAAACGGATAATCTTCAGTTTTATTACTATTAACTGTTTTAATCACAATTATTTAAAAAAAAATATGACAGTCCTGTGAAGAAATATTTACCTATAGTAAAAGCCCTTGCTTTTAAACAAGGGCTTTTACTATAAAGTGTAAAAAATTATGTATTAATTTTTAGAGGGAGCAACTTTTGTTTTAGAAGCTGTAGTTGGTTTGGCAGGAGTTTCAGCTTTTTTCTTCGCTTCATTTTCCAGTGCCCATTTATCGTAATCTTCTGCAGTTAAAACATCACCTGTAATGGTGATACTTTTCAGTTCATCAACTCCGGCAAATTTAACAGTAAGGTGTTTATCAAAATGACCGGCATTAGCAGCATTAAATTTAGCTGAGATGAAACCGGTAGCGCCCGGTGCAATTGGAGATTTTGTATAATCACCCATTGTACAACCGCATGTAGGGTTTGCCTGTTCAATAATTAAAGGCTCTTTGCTGATATTGGTAACTATAAATCTAACCTCTTTAGGGTCATTTTGTTTCAATGTTCCCTGGTTAATGGTTTCCGTATCAAACTTGGCTACGTCGGCAGCGGTTTTTTGTGCAAACAAAACTGAAGCAAAAGTAAATGCCGCAATTGATAAAATTAATTTCTTCATTGTATTGTTTTTTTTATTTGGTTATTAATTCTTTAAATCGTTTATACCTTTATTTTCGGGTGCAGAACTGCCGGGTGTTTTCCAAACTTCACCTTTAATAGTAATTTGTTTGGTTTGAGTATCATTGTAGGTAACTGTGATGAATTTTGTAAAAGAACCTTCTGCGGCTGCATTGTATCCTACAGTAATATTTGTTTTACCCCCGGGAGCTATAGTCTTATCTTTATCCCATTCCGGTGTAGTGCAACCACAACTTGCATGAATATTAGAGATATTTAAAGGCAAATTACTCTTATTGGTCACCTCAAAAATATGGGTTACAGGCTTTCCCTGGGGTATCTTACCAAAATTAAATTCGGTTTCTTTTAAAGTTAACAGGTTATCTGCCACTTCAATTGAAAGGGCATCTGTTTTTACCGCTGCTACTGCAGTTGTTTGATCTGTAGCGGTCGTTAGCTGCTGTGCCTGTATAGCAGACAAAGCAAATGTTGCCAGTAAAAGGGAAAATATTTTTTTCATGCGGTATAATTTAAATAGTTCTCAAAGATAACAAAACGGATATATCTCTCCCAAATTGTTGACCCGTTAGGAGATTTTTAACAAAGCTGCCCTATAATTTATATTTTTGCTGTACATTAATGTGCTATGGATACAAATAACAACAACGACGCTGCTTTACAGGAAAAATTAAGCTTTGATAATTTCAGAAATGAAGTACTGAAAGACTACCGCTTTGCCTGCGAAAGCAGGGAAACCAGCTTACTTGGCAGGAAAGAAGTATTGACCGGCAAAGCCAAGTTTGGGATCTTTGGCGATGGTAAAGAAGTAGCACAGGTAGCTATGGCAAAATTCTTTAAACCCGGGGATTTCAGGGCGGGGTATTACCGTGACCAGACCTTTATGTTTGCCAGCGGATTGGCAACGATCGAACAGTTTTTTGCTCAATTATACGCAGACCCCAATGTGGCAAACGATCCCTTTAGTGCAGGACGGCAAATGAATGCGCATTTTGCAACCCAAATGGTGGATGGAGATGGCGACTGGCTTGATCTTGCTGAACTGAAAAATGTGAGCAGCGATATTGCACCTACGGCTGGACAAATGCCCAGGGCTTTGGGACTTGCATTCGCATCAAAAGTTTTTAGAAATGTAAGCGGAACTCACTCTTTAAATAACCTCAGCAATAAGGGTAACGAAGTTTGTTTTTGTACCATTGGCGATGCTTCAACCAGCGAAGGCCATTTTTGGGAAACCATGAATGCTGCCGGTGTGTTGCAGGTGCCATTAGCCGTTTTTGTATGGGATGATGGTTATGGGATATCTGTTCCAAAAAAATACCAGACTACCAAGGGATCCATCTCTGAGGCGTTAAAAGGGTTTCAGAAAAAAGAAGGAACCAATGGCATAGACATTTATAAAATAAAGGGCTGGGATTATGCCGGTATGTGTGAAATACTGGAACCTGCCATTCAAAGAATAAGAGATACACATACACCGGCTATTTTTCATGTGGAGGAAATTACGCAGCCACAGGGCCATTCAACTTCCGGTAGCCATGAGCGGTATAAAACAACAGACCGGCTGGAGTGGGAAAAGGAATGGGATGGGCTAAAGAAAATGAAGGAATGGATCATTGCAAATGCTTTGGCTGATGATGAAGAATTGATCAGTATTGAAACGGATGCCGGGCAACAGGCCCGGAATGGTAAACAAAAAGCATGGACAAAATATATTGAACCTATAAAAGAACTGGTTGCCAAAGCCGGGGATATTTTAAAACCTGTTGAGTCTTTGAACCCGTCGATAAGAAAACTGTCGGATGACCTGGCTGCTCTCAGGGAACCCATGCGGCGTGATGTGATGAAAGCCATAGCAACAGTTTTGGATATTACAGGTAATGATCCTGCAGCAAATGCAGTGCGGGAATACTACGAAAAACTTAAAACTGATTATGCGGACCTTTTCAACAGTTATTTATACAACGATGGTCCAAAGTCGGCATTAAAAGTGCCGGTGATCAGCCCTTATTATGAAGATTCGGCTGCGGTTGTAAATGGTTATGAAGTATTGAATAAATACTTTGATGAATTATTTGCAACCAATAATAAAGTTATCGCCTTTGGTGAAGATCTTGGGCATATTGGCGACGTGAACCAGGGTTTTAGCGGCCTGCAGGAAAAGCATGGCGTTGAGAGGATCTTTGATACCGGAATCCGTGAACTGACCATTATGGGACAGGGGATTGGTTTGTCTTTGAGAGGCCTGCGCCCGATCGCTGAAATTCAATACCTCGATTATTTATTATACGGTTTACAACCCCTCAGCGATGATGTTTGTACAACACATTTCCGTACAGCCGGGCAACAAAGCTGCCCGCTTATTGTAAGAACCAGGGGCCACAGGCTTGAAGGTATCTGGCACAGCGGTTCGCCCATGGGTATGATCATTAATGCACTCCGGGGTATGTACGTGTGTGTGCCGCGTAATATGGTACAGGCTGCCGGCATGTACAATACCTTATTACAAAGCAACGATCCGGGCCTGGTGATCGAATGCCTGAATGGATATCGCTTAAAAGAAAAACTACCTTCCAACTTAATGGCCTATACCGTGCCGTTAGGTGTGCCGGAAATTGTTAAGGAAGGTACTGATGTAACTATTGTTACCTATGGATCAACCCTGAGGATCGTTTTGGAAGCAACCGAAACTTTAGATAAAATGGATACCAGCTGCGAAGTGGTGGATGTGCAGACCCTATTGCCTTTTGATATTCATCATAAAATTGTTGAATCTCTTAAAAAGACAAACCGCATTGTGTTTGTTGATGAAGATGTACCGGGCGGAGCTGCGGCTTATATGTTCAATAAAGTAATGGAAGAGCAGGGTGGATATAAATATTTAGACGTGTCTCCACGAACCATCACGGGTAAAGCCCACAGGCCTTCTTACGGCAGCGATGGCGATTATTTCAGCAAACCAAATACAGAAGATATTGTTTCTGTAATTAAGGAAATGATGAGCGAATAAATCTCATGAAATTAAAGCACATATTATTAATGACTTTGCTGCTTGCAGATTTTGTATCTAAGGCACAAGACTTGTCTGGTACCTGGGAAGGAAGCGGGGGTGGAGAATATCTAAAATTAGTGATAGTACAATTCGGTGATTCCTGTTTTGGATACACCTATGATACACAAAAAAGATGTTGTAAGGCAAATTTTTCAGGGAAGTATAATGAAGCAAGCAAAAAACTAGCTGGCCAAGGGCTTGATTTTATTGAAAAATCGCCTCTGGAAAGTTTGTATGTTTTTGATCTTAATTACTATGAAAATGAAGGTACAGCGTATTTAAAAGGTAAATTCAGATCGAAAACCGCAGGAAGTAACATACTGTTAGCATTCCGTAAAAATATTACGCTTTGTAAAAGAAGCAGTTTCGTTGATTCCACCAGATTTATGGCAAAAAAAGCCATACTTTATAAAAATAAAAAAGAACAATATGTTATCAAGAAAAAAAATGACCTTTTAACTGATACTTCATTGGCAAAAACAATTGATGAATTAACGAACATACAGCATATAAAAGAAAGCAGGATATCAAAACTTATACAAACCATTGAAACAACCACCTATAGCATCAGGTTGGTTTTATACGATGACGGGGAAATTGACGGCGATACTGTTACGGTATTTGATAACGGAAAAATGATTGTAAGCCGGTTGAGGTTAAGCACAAAACCTTTTGAAATTCTCATTCCCATTGACAAAATGCGCAATTTTCATACCATTGAATTAATGGCTAATAATCTGGGAAGTATTCCACCGAATACGGCGTACATGCAAATTTATACTGATAGTAAAATGTATGAGTTAAGAGTATCTACAGATTTATCTGTGAATGCTCGGGTAGATTTTAAATATAAAGACAGCAATTAATGAAGCTAGAAATATTTCAGGTTGATGCTTTTACAGATAAGCCGTTTGGCGGCAACCCTGCTGCGGTGATCCCATTAACCGAATGGCTGGATACACAGATGATGCAGCAGATAGCACTGGAGAATAACCTCAGCGAAACTGTCTTCTTTGTTCCTTCCACAGAAAATGCCGCTGATTTTGAGATCAGGTGGTTTACCCCCGAACTGGAGATTAATTTATGCGGCCACGCAACCCTGGCGAGTGCTTATGTGTTGTTCAATTTTCTGAATTTTATTAAACCGGAGATCCGGTTCAGTTCCCAAAGCGGCATATTGAAAGTAACCATGGAGGATGGGCTCATCTGTATGGATTTTCCTTCATGGAAACCCGAACGGCTGGATATTTATCCCGAGGAACTTTCTGCGATGCTGGATGATGCAGAAATTGTAGGCGTATATAAACACCGGGATATCCTGGTTGAACTATTGAATGAAGATGTGGTAAAGAAATGCAAGCCTGATTTCTCATTGATGAAAAAGCATATTGATAAAATGATCATTACTGCCCCCGGAAAAAATGTTGATTTTGTCTCCCGTTTTTTTGCACCCGGTGCGGGTATTGATGAAGACCCGGTTACGGGCTCGGCACATTCACAACTAATTCCTTTCTGGGCAGAAAAACTCGGAAAGAGCGATATGCATGCTCTGCAACTGTCAAAACGTAGAGGAGAACTCTGGTGTCAACAAAAAGGTGAAAGAGTTATCATGAAGGGGAAGGCCTTTTTTTATATGAAAGGGGAAATTTATCTTGGATCTGACTAAATTCTTTATTTACAATCGGGAAATGGTTATTTCTCCAGGCCCGATTTACTTACCGGCTATGTATTCTCAGCTACTGTGAGTATATTTAGTGTCATTGATATTAAATTGATCTCCCTAAATATAAACCAGTAACCATGGCGAGTAAAGCGCTTGAAACTTTCTACCTGTTTTTTCAGAGTGTTCTGGTTTTCCAGGTATTGTTTTTTGTCGTATTGTATTTTGTAACCAGGCGAAAGGATATGCTGTATTACAGCTTTTTTTTATTTTTTGCCGCCGCCTATTTCTTTATCAATGCGCCTTACACTTTTTTTGGTATCCCTGAAGATATCGTGTGGAACTCTGCCTGGTATGACTATATAAATACACCGGTCATTATTGTGGAGAACCTGTTTTATCTTTTATTCTTAAAATTTTTTTTTGTTGACGTTACTGAGGATAAAACCGTAAACCGGATTTTACACTTTGTTTTGTGGCTGATACCTTTTATTTTCCTGTTGTTCGTTGTATTTACACTTCTGCAAATGGATAAGCAATTTATCTTTTACACGGTAAAACTAATTGCTATAATACCTTCAATAACGATAGTTTATGTTTTACTTAAAAGAAAACCGCCATTTGCTGTGATAGTCGCAAAAGGCCTGTTATGTACAATTGCGGGTACATGTATCACTGTTTTTATGATCATACTGAGGAATCAGGGTATTCATCATTTGTTTACCGATGGGTATCCATTATTTTTTATACGACTTGGTCTGTTGGGAGATATGATATTTTATCTTGCTGCCATTTTAAAAAAATGGCATTTTCAGGAAAAACAATTGGCGCTTGAAAAATTGCAGTCACAACTGGCGGATGAAAAACTGAGAAATAAGATCTCCGGTGAATTGCATGATGATTTTGGAAGTACATTAAGCGGTCTGTCTATGTTCAGCTATCTCATCAACGACTACCTGGATTCTGGCCGGTACAGTCAGGCAAAAGAATCCGTTCTTATTATTCAGAAATCCGCAAATGAAATGACAGATAACCTTAGTGACCTGGTGTGGGCCATAAGGCCAGACCAGGATTCTCTTGAAAAACTTATGGAAAAACTTAAGGAATATATTATGGTTATGGCTGCAGCTAAAAATATCGAGACCAGCGTTAATCTGAAAATAAGATCTGAAGATATCAGCCTGCCTGTTGAAACCCGTCGTAATATTTACCTGTTTTGTAAGGAAGCTATTAATAATGCTGTAAAATATAGTCAGGCTACCATACTTGAGCTACATGTGAAGGAATTGGATGGTATACTTGAATTCTCCATACTTGATAATGGTAATGGATTTAATGTTTCATTGGTTAAGAAAGGAAACGGATTGGTTAATATGCAGAAAAGAGCTGAGGCTATTGGTAGTAAATTGGTCCTGGAGTCAAAAGAAAATCAGGGGACCTCAGTAAGCCTGCAATGTAAAATCACCTGATGGGGTATAGATTCGGCGGTATTATTGTATCAACTTTACAGGATATTCATGGAAATCAAGGTAGCTATATTTGAAGACAATAAACTGGTAAGGGATGCCTTACAGGCCATTCTGAATGGTACGCCGGGATTTACCTGTTGCGGTATATCTGCTGATGGTAAACATTGGGAGGCGGATATTAAAAGAAGCTTACCTGACGTGATATTGATGGATATTGAAATGCCCGGCCTCACTGGTATAGAAGTGACACAAAAGATCACCGAACACTTTCCGGATATTAAGGTGCTGATACAAACTGTTTTCAACGACAATGAAAAAATATTTCAGGCCTTGTGTGCCGGGGCTTCGGGGTATATTTTAAAAAATGACCCGCCACAAAAATACCTGGAAGCTATTAATGAAGTATATAATGGCGGTGCACCAATCAGTCCGACAGTAGCAAAAAGAATGCTCAGCTTTTTTTCTAACAGGAATGTAATACTTGTTTCGCCCGGCAATAACGACTTTCAACTCAGCGAGAGGGAAAAGGAAATGCTTCACCTGATGGTAGAAGGGCATAATTATAAAACCATCGCTGAAAGATCCTTTATCAGTTACGAAACAGTACGCACTCATGTTAAGCACATCTACAAAAAGCTACATGTAGCCAGCCGCAGCGAAGCCATCAACAAAGCCATTCAGCATGGTCTCTCCTGATTTTTGAAAATCACCCAATGGGGTATTGTATTATGCACACTAGTTCACCAGTTTTGTATTTGATGAACATGCTGTTTTACCAGCCATTATATCCCTAATTATCAACTCAAAAAATAAAATTTATGAAAAAGAAATTTTTGATTTACCTAACATCCCTTTTTACAGCACTCCTTTTTTTAAGCAGTTGCCAGAAAGAAACACAACTAAATACGGAAACTCCCGTTGCAAATGAGAACAGTTTGCAGGCCAGTAAAAATGATGATGATAAACCGGAATGCCAGTTAAAGCATCTTGATTATGGTACAGGATATACTTTGGATTTTAAGTATAACAATAAGGGTTTGGCCAGCGAAGTATTGCTAAGTTATAGTGATGGATATTTTGAACGCCATGCCATCTTTTATGACAACAAGGACAGGTTGATTAAAACCAGGATCGTTTCTTCCGACTTGACGATTATTGTATTCGACTTTTCGCATTCGGGTGATCTTATAACCCGGGCCAATGGTTATTATGAAGACAGTCATGAACCCTGGAGGGATATTCGTTATTCCTACAACCACAAAGGGCAGATGACTAAACTGGATGATATTGTTCAGGATGTACACATGAAGTATTTCTACAACAACCAGGGATCTAATACCTATAGTGAATTGTACTTCGGCACTGATTTATATCTTACCACTGATCTTGCTTTTAAAATTCCAAACAGGAACCCGTTTTTAGCAGTTAACGGTCTTGATTTTGGTTTTTGGGATTTCTTCCTCCCTCTTTGGGAGCAACGCTGGGAAAGCTATGATCGCTGGGTAATTTACGAAGAAGGCTCACCAGTTATTATACTTGATACTGACCCGGCCAAAACAACTATGATCACGGGCCCTCATAATTATCTTACAGCTGATACCAAATACGACCGGATATCTGAAAGCTATTTTACTGAAACGATGACCTATAAAAATTGCGGCGGGCATGAGAATGAAAATAATAATGATGCTGCAACTCCGTCGGGCAAACAATTTAAACAGCTTAGCCCGGTTGCCAAACTGCAAAGGATATTAAATGGTCCGTCAAAAAATATTAAAAAGCAATTGAAGGATTTGAAAACTCAATTGCGTAAATAAAGTTAATAAGCAACTAAAAAACTATTTATGAAAAAGAAACTCATTTCACTAAGCACACTACTGATTTTTGTATTCCTGTTTTTTACAGGCTGCCAAAAAGAAACCCAACTAAATGAAGAAACACCCGTTTCATGTGAAAACGGATTGCAGTCATTACAGTCTTTAAAAGGGGATAATGCTAAAGATCAGTGCCGGCTCATTTCCATAAATTCTAACATTGGATTTACATCAACATTTACTTATAATCAGAAGCAACTTGCAAAATCCTGGACTTTAAGCTGGGATAATAATGAAAATATTGACCTGGGAACATTTCAATATAATAACAAAGATCTCCTGACTATGGCTAAATATGATTTCAATGGTGTTCCATATTCCGATGCAGTTCCGAGATATGACAATAAGGACCGGGTCATTAAGACAATTTGGTATGAACCCAATACTACAAATATTGTTGATGAAGTTTTTTATACTTATGATAACAGTGGTCATATGGTTCGTCAGCAAAGTTTTATGTGGGGTATAGATGCTCATTTAGTTGCAGATGCCCAGGGTAATTATAGCAGATTTGACACTTATATCGATGGTATTCCTGTCCAGTCAGCAGTTTATACACATTACAGGTCCAATAAAAATCCGTTCACAGCCATCTCCGGCCAGCCTTTTAGTCTTTTATATTACACTTTAGTTTTCTCTAAATGGTGGGAAACCAGTGAGTCAATAATTTTCTATGACGAAGTTGGTAACCCTTATTTTTTGTGGGACCAGGATCCTGCAAGAACAGAAATGAAAATGGGCAAACAAAACTACCTGGTTGATGGAAAATTCTATGACCGCATAACAGGAGATCTATATCATTACTGGTTTGATTATGAAGATTGCGGAAAAAACAATGTTGGCAATATTTCTTTAGTATCTCAGCAGGGAGGAAGCGGGTTTGTAAAAAATAAGAAATCGGAATTTATGAAAGTGATGATGAGCCGTGGTAAAGCATTCAGGGAAGGGCTTCTTAATTTAAGGAATGATGTGATTAAAAAAGGAAAATAAGAATTAAATAAGAAATGTAAAAAAGGAGCTTCATTTTTAAAGCTCCTTTTTAGTATTTCATGAAGGGAAAGGCAGTTTTCTTCATGAAAACAGAAATATATTTGAACGAAGAATAAACTAGCGTTACTTTTAAGTTGACATTCCAGATAAGCCGAGTTTAAAAAATGCTACATGAAAAAAATACTTTCTGCATGCCTCATGCTTTCGCTTTTTGCCTGCAACGATCAAAAAACTGATTCAAAAGAAAAAGAAGGTGCCGATGTACCTGCTTCAGAAAAACTAACTGCAACTGCCGGTTGCGGTAAACTTGTGCTCTTTCATAAAGGAGCCGTTATTGAAGGTACCAGTTATGATGCAGCAGGTAAGGAAACAAGTAAAACAACAACTACGGTTACCGATGTAATAAATGAAGACGGCGTACTGACGGCAACCTCATCCGGTTTGATGAAAAGCGCAGCAACCGGTGATAAAACAATGAACCTGATATACAAATGTGATGGTAATAACCTGTACATGGACATAAAATCCATGCTGCAGAATTTTGAAGGATTAAATCATTTAAAAGGAGATATCAAACCTCTACAGTTCCCGCTCAATATAAGTGTAGGAGAAAAACTGCCTGATGCTTCGTATACAATTTCTATGGATAAAGGTGCAGTTAAAATGGATATTACGGCTACTTATAAGAACAGGACAGTTGCTGGTATAGAAAAAATAACAACCACAGCGGGCTCCTGGGATTGCTATAAAGTAACCACCGATATCGACTCGGATGTACAGGGGCTTGATGAAGCGACAAAAAAAATAATGGAATCTGTTAAGGAAAAAATGAAAATGAGTATGGCCATGTGGTATAACCCTGAAATGGGTATTGTAAGAATGGAAATGTACCATGCAGGCAAGGTTAATATACGTACAGATATTACTTCGGTAAAAGATTAAAAGAACTTATCGTAATTATTTCAGGTTATGATAAACTTTCTGCACATCGTCATCCTGTTCCAAATGATCAACCAGTTTTAAAACATCGTTTGATTGATCTTCACTTAATTCCATGGTATTGGCCGGTATCCAGCTAAGTTCAGCGCTGATCACTTCAATTTTCTTTTCCTCCAATGCCTTGCTCATATTGCCATATTCATTAAAAGGAGTGCGGATGATCACATTGCCTTCAGCATTTTCGCCAATTTCCTCCAACCCAAAATCGATCAGTTCAAATTCCAGGTCATCAACATTTACACCTTCACCTTTTATTTTAAATTCGGCCATATGGGTAAAACCAAAAGCCACACTTCCGGTGGTACCCAATGAGCCCTGTCCTTTTGTAAAATGCATCCTTACATTGGCAACTGTGCGGGTGGGGTTATCTGTGGCAGTTTCAACCAGCACAGCAACACCATGGGGGGCGTATCCTTCATACATGATCTCTTCATAATTACTGGTATCTTTTCCCATTGCCCGTTTAATAGCAGCTTCCACACGGTCTTTGGGCATACCAACTGCCCTGGCATTCAGGTAGCATCTTCTCAAAGCCGGGTTGTTGTCGGGATCTGGTCCGCTGGCTTTTACGGCAATGGCGATCTCTTTGCCAATACGGGTAAAGTTCTTTGCCATCTTATCCCAGCGGGCAAACATGCTACTTTTTCTTACTTCAAATATTCTTCCCATCTAAAACGTATTTTTTGTTGTTTACTTTACTGCTGAAACTATAAGTTATTCTTAAAGTGTCCACACAAAAGCTAAATAGAAATCCCCCTGCCGGGCCTCCCTCTCCTTAAGGAGAGGGATTGAGGGTGAGGCGGGCTGCAAATTTAAGGAAAAAGCTTTTCAGTAAAAAAGAAAGCACTACCCTTGCGGATAATGCTTTTCCTGAATGTCCGTCAACCTTAAAAAGTATAGCCAACCGAAACTTTAACCACCCGGTTATAAGCTTCGTAATTATCATTTTTATCAAGCTTGGATAGACCATAATCATAACCGGCCTGGATATTAAAGCCATTTTCAAACTCGTATCCAATACCACCGGCCAAACCCAGGTCAACTTTATTAAAGCGTTCCGTAATGCCAAAACCTTTGTTGAAAATGGATATACCCAGGATGCCCAACTTTGCGTTTAGCGAACTTCTGACCAGGTAAGAAACCTGGGGGCCTACATAAACCTGTAATCCTTTATAAACATTGGCTTTAAAAACTAAGGGAATGTCGATATAATGCGACTGAACCTGGGCCCTTAGATTTATACCAAAATATTTTAAGACCGCAATTTGAAAATCCCCTTTTAAACTGTATCCTTTTTTTGAATACTCAATGCCGGGTTCAAAAGAAAACACTTCGGAGATGGGAATGCGTACATAACCACCAATATGAAGGCCTCTTGTACCTTTTGTTACTACGTATCCTTCGGTTTTATCCACCAGGTCCTCGATCACCTGCAGATCATCGCCTTCCCATTTGGCAAAGTTTATACCATTTCTTATTCCATAACTTACCTGTGCATGCATAACAGTCATCATCAGTGTTGTGCCAATAACGGTACAGAAGATCTTTTTGATCATATAGTTGGTTGCAGGGTTTTAGGGGCTGCCGGGTATTCTGCAATAAATAATAATGCCACCGTTTATTTAATTGGAGAAGATATTGTTAAAGCGAATGGCATTTACTAACGATTAACAAAGCAGAATTGATACTGGATCCTGGATACCGGATTCTGGATGAGTGCCTGATCATTCGAAAAGCTTTTTGATCTAACTGGGTGTATCCAGCATCAAGTATCCAGTATCAAGTATCGTCCCGAATATGTATGTTTGCGGTTACAAAAAACGTGTTATGGATAAAGCCGTTTATTATGCAGACTACCTGCAACTGGAAAAAATTACCGGGGCACAGGATCCTGAAAGTTTTAAAGAAGGTAAAACCCCGGCTCATGATGAAATGCTGTTCATCATCATTCACCAGGCTTATGAACTTTGGTTCAAACAGGTTTTGTTTGAAGTAAATTCGGTGATCGATATTATGAACAAGCCCGTTGTGAATGATAACTCACCCGAGATGCAAACCGTGGTGCACCGACTCAAAAGAGTGGTTACCATTTTAAAAATACTGGTGCAGCAGATCGATATCATGGAAACGATGACACCGATGGATTTCCTGGATTTCAGGGATATGTTGCGGCCTGCCTCCGGTTTCCAGAGCTACCAGTTCAAAGTGCTTGAAGCCAAACTGGGCTTGAAGTTTGAGCACCGGCACGGACAGAATTACTACACATCCCAACTGAAAGAAAAAGATATTGCCATCATTAAAGATGCAGAAAGCGGGAAGTCAGTTATTGAACTGCTGAATGCATGGCTTGAAAGAATGCCTTTTATTACAGAAGAATTCTGGAACAATTACCAACAGGTATATGTAAGCAGCCTGGCAGAGGCAGAAAAAAATAATGCCGCAACATTTGAAACTGTTTTTGATCATCGGGCTGCTGATGCAGAAAGACACTTAACACCCAAAGCCTGCCGCTCGGCATTGTTCATCATGATGTATCATGGTTATCCCATGCTTGAATTACCCTTTCAGTTATTGGATACACTATTGGAAATTGATAACCAGTTAAGCAACTGGCGCAGCCGCCACATCAACATGGTACAACGTATGATCGGTACCCGTATTGGCACAGGCGGAAGTAGCGGTGCAGGTTATTTAAAGGCTGCGATGGATAAGCATTATATTTTCAAGGAGCTGGCGCAACTGAATAGTTTTTTAGTTGAGCGAAAGAAGTTACCAGCATTGCCTAAAAAAGTGGAGGAGAGGCTTGGGTATAATTTTTAGTAGGAATTCGCCTGATGGCGAATTCGTTTTGTTTTTGCCTTTGGCAAATGAAAAACCAAAAGAACACGCCACAGGCGTGTTCCTACAAATCATCATCATCCCAATTCAGCACATTGTTTTGAATGTACCATGCTATCTGATCATACTCTGATTTGTTACGAATAACCCTGTCGTGAAACCTGCTTTGCCAGTTAAAGTCTCTGAAATTATTATCATTACACCATTTTTTTATGTTTCCTTTAAAATGATTGGCAAAGGAACTTGCAGAACCTTTGGATAAAGGAGAGAGGCCAGCAATGATTGTGTATTCTTTTTCTGCCTTATTTATTATTTCAATAAATATATGAATGTGATTTGGTAAAACCGACCATTGGGTAATACTAATGAATGTTGCGCTACCATTGATAAAATAAGGATTGTTTTCATAAGGATTTTTCAGATTTTCATCCCCGTAAAATTTAAGGATGTTGTTTTTTACATATTCGCCAATAGGAGAGTATATCATTTCGTTGTTAACGATTTTGCCAAAAAAATGTTCCCTGTCTTTGGTAACAATGGTTATAAAATAATGGCCATTCTGTGAATAATCAAAATTGGAAAGGCGGTATTGTTTCTTTTTTTTGTACACGTACGGATTCGCCTTTTGTTGAATTCTTTTCATTGAATGCCTTTGGCGAATTCAAAAGTAAAAAAAATGTTGATTTGTAGGAACACATTTTGGTAGGAACATGCCTTTTGGCGTGTTCAAAATGCATAATTCGCTGAATAGTTTTTTTGGTAGAGTGGAAAAAATTGCCGGCATTGCCGAAGGAGGTGGAGCAGAGGGTGGGGTATAATTTTTAGTATGATTTATCCGCAAAGCTTTCCGGCAAGCCGATCGTTTTTAAAATGCCGATGAATATGGTTTTCCATACCAGGCTGAAGAAAGTGAGTTTGGGCTCCCTTGTAAAATCAAAATCCACACGGCGGGGTGCTTCATCTTTTGAAGGATTATTATTTTTTATCAGAACGGTATTGGCCAAAAAACTTAATGTACTTTTCTTGTCTACATTCCCGGGTTTATCTGCATTTTTTTTTACAGCAACCAGGTATAGGTCTTTATACAATAACTCGCCTTTGCCATGTGTTTTAAAATTATTGCCTGTAACATTTGCGGTGCCTTTTTGAATGGTTCCCTTCTTTATCATGAATTCGGCTAAGGGAACTGTTATGGGGTTAAGGATAGAACTGTCAATATTTTTTATTTGAAGATTCATACTGAAATCGCCGGTCTTGTATTTTGCCAGGTTGAATTGAAAACCTACCGTTAAAGGAATTCTTCTCATGAACATACCGTGTGAATTTATTGTCATGGTCTTATTTTGACGGATGCGTTCGGGCATGTTGGTAATATTGGTCATCTGCCCGTTCATTTTATCAACAATGATGTTCCCTGTTTTGCCCATGGCGGGATTAAACTCAGTATAGGTAAGCTGTGCATTACGCATGTTCAGTTTTGAAATAGTGATGGGTACCGGTATTTCCATCAGCATCTGGTGCGGAAAATTATTTTGTTTCACTTTGCGAAAGGGTAACGTACGGTTTAGGTATACACTGCACCGGCTGTTCTCCATCAAAGCTTCATTGGCTGTTAATGCCCCTTCATTGAATAGCAGCCACCAGTCAATGCCTTTTAAACTGATGAGTGGCATACTAATATTGAATATTTCCATCCTGGTTGTAAACTGTTTTTGAAATTGTTGCTTATCTAAAGTTGGATGTATCTCTACATTCAATGCTGTGAACTTATCTTCTACCCCTGATATGTTGATCGAACCGAATTGTATGCTGTACAGATTATCGGGTGATCTCGCCGTATAATTCTTCACAGTGAGATCCAGTTTCTTTGCAAACAGCTTTCTTGTTTTATCGTGTTGTGTTGATGAATCAATAAGCACATCATTCATGGTTAGCGCTACATGATCTACCTGGTTGCGTTTTCCTTTGGTAATATCATGACTGATGAATGTGCCATCTGTGATCTCTATTTTATCAACAGCGATTATTTTAAATGATTTGAAGAGTTTTTGATAAAGGGTTAATGTATCCAGACCTGATTTATTGTAATTTCTTTTTTGATGGTACACTTCAATCACCGGTTTGCTGATAGATACTTTGCTTAATAAAAGTTCATCGGTTGATAAGAGATCATCCATATTAATTCCTTCAACCTGTAATGTGGCAAAAGAGATCTTGAAAATGTCCTCGGGGAGCTGTTGTAAACCGTCCAGCTTTTTTATTTTTGCAAAATCAGGAATAATGCTTGCATGGATGATTTGCACAGATGAAGAGGCCAGGTGAGGTTCTACCTGCTCAACAGATAATCGGTAAAGCCCTGAAGAGCCATCTTTTACCAACTGCTGCATTTTAGCAATGATAGCAGGCCGAAGGTCTAATGCTGATTTGGCGTTGGAATTATCGGGCTTATAATCCTTCGTTCTTAAAAAACCATAACGAACAGCAACATACAGCCCCGCTATTATTGCAACAACTATTATAAGTATTGTGTAGATTTTCTTCACTGGGTATTTGAAACCCAAATAATATGCCGATTTGCTACAACTGAATTGCCCGGGCCTTAAGGCCCGGGCAATTCAGTTGTAGCATTACACCAGTTCTTTCAACTTCAGCACAACTGCATCTACTTCTTCCCTGGTATTATGTTTACTAAAACTGAAGCGAACGGTAACCTGGTTGGGATTATTGTTGATGGCCCGTATAACATGGCTGCCCTGGTCGGCGCCGCTGGTACAGGCGCTACCACCACTGGCACAAATATTATTAATGTCGAGATTGAAAAGGATCATCTCCGATTTTTCTGTTTTGGGGAAACTGGCACTGAGTACAGTGTACAAACATCTCCCCAAGGCATCACCATTAAAACCAACGCCCGGGATATGCTTTTTTAATTCGTCCATCATGTAATACTTCAGCGTGCCGATGTATGCCATGTCTTCCTCGTGAGTGGCAGTTGACATTTCCAGCGCTTTTGCAAAGCCAACAATGCCATATAGATTTTCTGTACCTGCACGCATGTTGCGTTCCTGTGCACCGCCATGTACAAAGGGTTTTATTTTTACGTTCTCATTGATGTATAAAATGCCAACGCCTTTTGGCCCGTGAAACTTATGTGCAGCACCGGTTATAAAATGTACAGGTGTATTTCTAAGGTCGAAAGGAAAGTGCCCGACAGTTTGAACAGTATCACTGTGAAATATGGCGCCATACAATTTGCATAATTCACCTACCGCATAAATGTCTAAAATATTTCCGATCTCGTTATTGGCGTGCATTAAAGTAACCAGGGTTTTTTCTTCGCTGGCAGCCAATAATTTTTCCAGGTCATCAATATCAACATGGCCGTTGGGTAATAATTTTACATAACTCACTTTGGCGATGTCCATATTGTCGATATGCTCTACAGAATGAGTAACGGCGTGGTGTTCAATAGGCGAAGTGATGATATGCCGGCAACCCAGGTCGCGTATGGCACATGAAATGGCCGTGTTACTGCTTTCTGTTCCTCCGCTGGTAAAAAATATTTCGGCAGGGTGTGCATTTAAGATCTTAGCTACCGATTTACGTGCTGTTTCAATAGCCATGCGACTCTCCCGTCCATACGAATAAATGGAAGAAGGATTACCAAACTTCTCGGTCAGGTAGGGCATCATGCTTTCAAGCACCTGTGGATCAAGTGCGGTGGTTGCTGCGTTGTCGAAATAAATTCTGTTCATGCCCCTGTCCCCTAAAGGGGAACTTAGTTTTAATGTTTATAAAATATTTCAGCCAGGCATTAGATTTAATCTAACTGAAATTTGAATATTTTTTATTGTTAGCCTGCTCCCAGTTCCCCCTTCAGGGGGCAGAGGGGGTTTTACATCATCTTCCCGATATCCTGCATCAGTTTTTTGGCAATATTATCTGCCTTCGATTCAAAATCACTTTCAGCATAAATACGTATGATGGGTTCGGTGTTGCTGGTGCGTAAATGTACCCAGTCATTATCAAACTCTATCTTTAACCCGTCTTCTGTATTTACCGGGTGATTTTTATAAAGGTCCTGAATGTTCTTAAAAATAGTTTTCACATCAGTGCCGTTAGTTAACTCAATTTTATTTTTGCTGATAAAATAATCGGGATATGTACTGCGTAACTGCCTGGCTGTTTTTTTGCTTTTTGCCAGGTGCGTTAAAAAAAGTGCGATACCGATCAACGCATCTCTTCCGTAATGCAAATCTGGCACAATGATACCTCCATTGCCTTCTCCACCGATCACTGCATTTACCGCTTTCATTTTATTCACCACGTTCACTTCGCCAACCATACTGGGAAAATATTCGCCTCCATGCTTTATGGTCACATCTTTTAACGCTTTGGTAGAGGACATATTGGAAACGGTATTTCCTTTCCGCTTGCTCAAAATATAGTCAGCCACCGCAACCAGGGTATATTCTTCCCCAAACATGCTGCCATCTTCACAAACAAAACAAAGCCGGTCAACATCAGGATCAACAGCAATACCAAGATGTGCATTGTGTTTTACAACCGCATTACTCAGGTCTATCAGGTGCCCCGGTAAAGGTTCGGGGTTATGAGCAAAATTACCGGTCACTTCGCCATTTAAAACTTCAATTTCCTTAACACCCAATGCTTTTAATAAAGCAGGCACTGCAATGGCGCCGGTACTGTTGATGGCATCAATGACTATCTTAAAATTCTTCTTTTTTATCGCTGCAGCATCAACCAGTTCGTAGCCGACAACTGCATCAATGTGTTTTTGCAGTAAACTTTCATCCCTGGTATAAGTGCCCAGTTTATCAATGGTTGCAAATTTAAAATCTTCTTTTTCTGCAGCGACCAATATCAGTTTGCCTTCTTCAGCGCTAATAAATTCACCTTTGTTGTTCAGGAGTTTTAAAGCATTCCATTCTTTGGGGTTGTGGCTGGCAGTGAGTATAATGCCACCTGCAGCTTTTTCAAATTGAACAGCCATTTCAACAGTTGGTGTAGTACTTGGGCCCAGGTCAATCACATGCAGCCCAAGTCCAAGTAGTGTGTTAACTACCAGGTTGCTTACCATTTCACCGCTTATTCTGCCATCACGCCCGATAATTATTTTAGGGTTGTTGCTTTGTTGCAATATCCAGCTGCCGTATGCTGCTGCAAACTTCACAATGTCAACAGGGGTAAGGTTATCATTCGTTTTTCCGCCGATGGTGCCTCTTATACCGGAAATGCTCTTTATCAATGCCATTCTGATCTATTTAGGGACTGCAAATATAAGAACTTTAGAGTTTTGGGTTTTGAGTTATGTGTTTTGAGTTGGGGAGCCAGCTATTCAGGATAGTATATTTATTGTAAAAAACACAAAAGCCCAAACACAAAACCCTAAACTCTAATCCTTTAACTTTGCCCCATGCAAATGACCTGGTTCAAAGATTGGTTCAATTCTCCTTACTATCATCAGCTCTATTTTAACAGGGATGATAATGAAGCCGCAGCATTTATTAATAAGCTGATCGGTCATTTGAAGCCTATCCCCGCCAGCCTTATGCTGGATGTAGCCTGCGGCAAGGGAAGGCACTCCATTTTGCTGGCCGGAAAAGGTTTTGATGTTACAGGTATTGACCTGAGTGATGACAGCATCAATGAAGCCTTATTATCACAATCCGATTCACTTCATTTTTACAAGCATGATATGCGGCTGCCCTTCTGGATAAATTATTTTGATTACGCTTTTAATTTTTTTACCAGCTTCGGTTATTTTAAAACCCGGCGTGAACATGATAATGCCATACGCACCATAGCCCAATCCATAAAAAAGGATGGGACATTTGTCATGGATTTTCTAAATGTACATTATGCCGAAGATCACCTTGTGCACCAGTCAGAAAAAGAAATTGACGGTATCAATTTTATCATTACCAAATGGTATGACGAAAGCCATTTTTACAAAAAGATCGTTGTTGAAGATGAGGCTTTGGCAGAACCATTGATATACACTGAAAAAGTAGCCAAGTTTTCTTTAGGTGATTTTACAGAGATGTTCGCTTACCAGGGCCTGCAGATACAGGAAGTATTTGGTGATTATGATTTTGGGAATTATGATGTAAAAAGATCTCAAAGAATGGTGATGATCGCGAAGAAGATAAATACCTGATAAGGTGTCTGGTCACTACAACTACTCGGTAACTTTAAGATTTCAAAAAACACAAAGACTTCATAAATTTAAGATCTGTTTGTAGTGGCCTGACACCTATTTGTTCTTATTATTGATCAGCATCCACCTGGCAGTTTCGTAAATGGCAGAAGTGAG
>JBDSXS010000037.1:0-14573 GCA_039926045.1 Ferruginibacter sp. | reverse complement strand
ATTCAGTTTCAGTCCAACGGTCCTGTTTGCCTGGCGCTTTTTATACGCAATTTTTTCAGGTCTGTTTTGCTGGTGAGCGCTTACGGTTTCTAAAGTGGCCCATTTCAGGTTTTTATAATGGTTGTCTTTTTTCTTGTGGTTAAGGTGAATTACATATTTAAATTTAGGAGAAGGTTTTTTGCAGAAGTGTTTGGCAACTTCCCGGTGAATATAAATGGTACCATTACCATTTTCTACATGCAGATTCAGGGTTTTGTAACCCGAGGTTAGTGAGCCATTTAATAATTTGCCATCCTTGATAACATCATCATTGAAACTTGCGGACCTGCCATGTGATGAAACTGAATATTTTTTACGGAGTTGTTTATGGCCGGTGAAAAGGATTTGTTTCCAGATCTCGCCGGGATTTTTTTTAATCATAATAGTATGATTTAAAAAGTGAATTGGGCCAGCCCGTATACCCGTGTTGTTTTTAGAAAGAGGCTACTATAAATGTAATGATATTTTTTACTAAGTAGGTAGCATTTTTATAAAAACTTCTTCAGTAATTACTTTGATGCCCGGGATCTTTTTCGCTTTCTCCAGTTTGCTCCCTGCATTTTCGCCTACTACCAGGTAATTTAATTTACTGCTGACACCAGCAACCACCTTACCCCCGTTTTCTTCTACCATAGCTTCAGCATCGCTTCTTTTTAACTGAGCCAGCGTGCCTGTAAATAAGAAGGTTTGCCCGGTGAGATTACCCCCGGTATGCATTTCTTTCTTTTCATTTTTCAATTGAACCCCCAGGCTTTCCAGTTGCTGCAGCAACTGAATATTATCAGCATTATGAAAAAACTCGTGCACCGTTTTAGCTACTTTAACACCTACATCTTCCAGTTCCTTAAGCTGCTCTTCTGTAAAATCGGCGAATTGTAAAAGATGAGCTACCGCATGCGCCAAAGTTTTGGCCGTTGTTTCGCCAACATAGCGTATGCCTAATGCATATATGATACGGTTCAAAGGTTGTTTTTTCGAATCTTCAATTGCCTGTTGCAGTTTGGCAATAGATCTTTGACCAAAACCATCCAGCTTACTGATCTCATCATAAGGGAGGGCATATACCCCCGGGATCGACTTTAATAATCCCAATTCATAAAATTTCCGCACATTAGCTTCTCCAAAACTGCGGATGTCCATGGCATCTTTACTTACAAAATGAATAATACCTTCAACAATATGGGCAGGGCAGGTTAGGTTTATACATCGCCATACGGCTTCTTCTTCCAGCTTAAATAATGGGTCTTTACAGATGGGGCAATGCGTAGGAAATTTGATCTTTTGTTCCTTGCCTTTTCTAAGTTCAGGAAATGATTTAACGATCTGGGGTATCACATCTCCGCTTCTTTCGATCAGTATGGTATCACCCAGCATCAGGTCTTTTTCCCGAATGTATTCTTCGTTATGGATAGAGATACTGCCTACCGTAACACCACCAACCTGCACCGGTTCTATTTTAGCTACAGGAGTTACCGCACCCGTTCGTCCCACCTGGAACTCAACTGCCAGTAATTTACTGGTGCCCTGCCTGGCTTTAAATTTAAAAGCGATGGCCCAACGTGGATGGTGTGATGTCATGCCCAATTTATCCTGCAGCGCCAGGTCATTCACTTTAATTACCATGCCGTCAATTTCGTAGCCCAGGTTATCCCGCTCTTTTTCAAAATCATGCACATGTTTTATCACGCCATCAATGCCTTTAAAAACTTTCATTTCATTTTTTGGGCTCCTGAAACCCAGGTTCCAAAGCATTTCAAGCATGCCGGAATGAGTAGCAGGTTGTTTTGAGTTTTGAGTTTTGAGTTTTGGGTTGACTTTAGAATCAACTTCACCTTCTACGATAAAACTAACATGATATAAAAATGCTTCGAGGTTACGACGGCTTACTTCAGCTGTATCTTTTATCCTCAAAGAGCCTGCAGCTGCATTGCGTGGGTTGGCCAGCGGAGGAATTCCTTCTTCCATCAACGCATCATTATAAGCTTTGAAATTATTTTTATTCATCAGCACTTCGCCCCGTATCTCTATTTGTTCAATACCATACTCACTGAATTTTGCCGAAAGCGGAACCGACCTGATCTGTTTTACATTGGCTGTAATTTCATCACCCACTTCACCATCGCCCCGGGTTACGCCGCGTACAAAAAGGTCGTCCTCATAGATCAAAGAGATACTGGCGCCGTCAAATTTTGGTTCAACGCAATATTCAATAATATCCAGGCCCGAAAGCTCTCTTGCCTTCCGGTCAAAATCCAGCAGGTCATCGGCATTGTACGAATTCTCCAAAGAAAGCATGGGCACCAGGTGCTGGGTTTTTGGGAAATCTTTAATTAAACCCTTGCCCACCCGTTGAGTTGGCGAATCGGACGTTATTGCAGCAGGATCTTCGTTCTCAAACTTTTCTAATAATTTATAAAGGGTATCATATTCAAAATCGCTGATAAGCGGATCGTTTTGTACATAATACCGGTATTCATGAAAGCGGAGACAGTCCCGCAAGCTCTCCAGATTTTTTTTTGTTATCTCAGATATATTATTAGCATTAACCGATACTAACCACTCTTCGGTACTTTTTTGCAAGGCCTTTGTCTGTGTGTTGTTATACATAAAATAAAAATCGGATTAAAGATAAAAAATATTGCCTTAAAGAAATGGATTTAAAGCTCCCACTAAGCCACAAAGAACACAAAGAAAGTTTCAATATGTTTGTTCAGCTTTGTGGCCTTCGTGGCTTTGTGGGAAATAAGATCATCAACCCGGAACGATCTGCTGGAGGTGTTTCTGCAAAACCAGTTTTAATTGTCTTTTTACAATGGTGCCCATGGTGCTGCATTTTGAAAAATAGTGCGTATTAAAATGGGTATTCAACTCTTCTCTCAGCATTTTAATTTTATGGTATTCAGATAATTCATCTTTGATCATAATGCTGAGCAGTTCAAGTAATTGCTTACGGCTGGTAAAAGCCCGGTAAGCCATAGCTGATTGCTCTTCCATCTGGTACTGTTCTATCACTTCAGGGCTGAGGGTTTTTAAAACAAGTTCAACATAATCAAAATTTTCCCGGTAAAACTGTGGCAGGTACAGGTTCTTTTTTCCTTCGTAGCATTGCTGGTCAAAATCTATGGCACGCAGGCGGTATTGGTAATCTTCAATATCCGGGGTAATATCAACCACAAAATTATAACTCCGCATATCGCCCAGCAACCTGGCAAAACAACGTTCATTGAACTTCACAAATTCTTTTGCAATGCGTATCTTATTTGTTTCGGGCAACGGTAAATAATCTTCCAGGAAAGCATCGCCCGGTATACCGGCAATATGCTCTTCAACCAACGTATTTTTATGGTATAAAAAAGTGATGCGGTTCGGGCTCAGTAAGTCTTCCAGCTCAAGTCCGTAAATACGGGATGCATCGGCAGACTTGATATAATAATGATCGTAATTGTCATTGATACGGTTGATGATGCGTATGCGGAAAGGAACACTATTGCCAAATTCGCAAAAATCTATGCGCTCCACATCCAGGTGTTTTATAAAACTCAGGTTACCTTCTGTTTTTAATGCAGCATAGGTTTTTATCAGTCCCTCTTTTAAAAACTCCATTTCTTTAAGGTCATAAACAGCGGTTTCCCAATGCGTAAGTTTACCTTTTTTATTCCTTAATGCGGTTGTGTGGCGGTAATTTAAGAGGTCTTTATAGGCAATAGGTAATATTATGTCCCTGCCATATTGGTGCAGGTATTTTTGCAGCCGCTCACTAACAGGAAAAAGATCCTTTTTCATGAGTGGACGGTCTGAATCATTTTTTATTTTGGCGTTAATGATCTTGTCAAACTGCATGTTGTAAAGATACGGAACCTCACCCAACCCTCTCCATTTGGAGAGGGTTTTAGAGCCTGATTTTGTAAAAAATCAATTTGCATAACCCAGGTATCTTCCTCAATTGATTTACTTACTTTTGAAAACTAAATACACATTATGTTACCAGGCAAACTGAATACTACAGCATTCTTAATTTTTCATTTTTCATTTTTCATTTTTCTTTCAGCCTGCAAGTTTCGACAAAAAGCAGACCTGATCATTCATCATGCAAAGATCTATACCATTGATGATCATTTTTCGGTGGCTGAAGCCATGGTTGTAAATGATGGAAAAATATTGGCCACAGGAACCAATGATGATATTCTAAAACAATATGAATCCGATTCGATAGTTGATGCCGGGGGCAAAGCTGTTTTTCCGGGATTTAATGATGCGCATGCACATTTTGTTGGGTATGGATCGAGCTTGCAAAGAGTAAATCTTGTTGATACAGATAGTTGGGAAGCGGTACTGGCCAAATGTAGTGATTTTGCCAAAGCATTACCTGCCGGTGCCTGGTTAACGGGCAGGGGATGGGACCAAAATGATTGGGCGGTTAAAGAGTTTCCGGATAATACAAAACTAAATGAATTGTTTCCCGACAGGCCGGTCATGATAACAAGGATTGACGGGCATGCAGCCATCGCAAATCAAAAAGCACTTGACCTTGCCGGCATAAAGCCCGGCGATAAATTAACCGGCGGAGATATTGAAGTAAAGAATGGAAGGCTTACCGGCATACTGGTAGATAATGCGGTGGACCTGGTATCTGATAAGATCCCTTCTCCAGACGCTGCGCAAACCAAGGCATCTTTATTGCTGGCACAGGCAAACTGTTTTGCCGTTGGCCTGACCTCAGTACACGACTGCGGACTTGGTTATAATACGGTAGAGCTGATCGAAGAAATGCAGAAATCCGGCGATCTCAAAATGCGTATGAATATTATGCTTAGCGACGCCAAAGAAAATTTTGATTATGCTTTTAAAAGAGGAAAGATAAAAACTGAGCACTTGAATGTCAGTTCATTTAAGGTTTATGCTGATGGAGCATTGGGTTCAAGAGGTGCAAGTTTACTGCAGCCATACAGTGATAAACCCAACTGGTCGGGATTCTTATTGAGTGCGCCCGAACATTTTGATTCGGTTGCCAATATTATTTCTCAAAAAGGATGGCAGATGTGTACTCATGCCATTGGCGACAGCGGTAACAGGACGATACTTAAAATTTACGCCAAATATTTAAAGGGTAAAAATGACATGCGCTGGCGCATTGAACATGCACAGGTGATCAATGAAAATGATTTTCATTTTTTTGGAGACTATAATATCATCCCTTCGGTGCAGCCAACACATGCCACCAGTGATATGTATTGGGCCGGCGACAGGCTTGGTCCAATAAGAGTTAAAGGAGCTTATGCGTTTCAGCGTTTGCTCAAAGAAAATAACTGGATACCGTTGGGAACCGATTTTCCCGTGGAGGATATCAGTACATTCAAAACATTTTTTGCAGCTGTGGTAAGGCAGGATGCGAAAGGCTTTCCTGCAGGTGGATACCAGGTGGAAAATGCATTGACACGCAAAGAAGCTTTAAGAGGCATGACCATCTGGGCGGCCAAAGCATCGTTTGAAGAAAAACAAAAAGGCAGTTTGGAAAAAGGCAAATTTGCAGACTTTATTATTTTGGATACCGATTTGATGAATTGCCCCAATGCCGACATTTTAAAAACAAAAGTATTGGCAACATACAGTGCCGGTAAAAAAGTTTTTTGAAAAATAACCTGTTTAATTGATTAACTTTTAATGTCTCGTGCTATTTGAAATGGCTTCAGTCAGCAGAGTTTCTTAAGTGCCTGGTGAAACACTTTGCGTTCTTTGGGGTAAAAATAGAAACCGCAAAGAGCGCAAAGAAAAACGCAAAGAACCGCAAAGCAGAATCTTTGAAAATCAGTAATTATTAATAGCACCAACACGTTAATTGATATTGACTATGCCATTCTTAATGGCATACATCACGAGTCCCACACGGGTTTTAACATGTAGTTTTTCAAAAAGGGTATCCCGGTACCCGTCAATGGTGCGTGGGCTTACAAACATTTTATCTGCAATTTCCTTGTAGGTAAGTTCACTGCAGGTATATTTTAAAAAATCGGTTTCCCTGTCATTAAGCGGTACCAGGCTTTTCAGTCCATCGTTGTTATCATCCAGCTTATTTATGGCATGCATCAGTTTACCGCTAACGAGATCGCTGTAATAAAAACCTTTGTTCATAATATCCTCTATAGCTGCCTTTAGTTCTGTAGGCTCGCTGTCTTTTAAGATATAACCTTTGGCGCCGCATTTTAACATGCGGATGATGGAGGTTTCGTTGTCGTACATGCTGAGGGCTAAAACTTTTACATCCGGGTGATTTTGTTTAACCCATTGGGTCGTTTCAAAGCCATCCATTTCGGGCATGTTGATGTCCATGAGGACAAGGTCAGGTATTGATTTTGCAGTTAGTTTTTCTACAAATTGTTTCCCGTTATCAGCCTCAAACAAAACAATATGTCCCAGGCTTTTAACCAACTCGGCCAAGCCGTTGCGAAGTAAAACATGATCATCAACTAAAACAATATTTGCCATTGTGTAAGGTTTAGGGTTTAAGGAATGGTATTTCAACGGTTATGGAAGTTCCGGTATTATTTGATGAATGAACAGTGTACAGCCCGCCTATTAATGCGGCCCTGTTTTGCATACTTTTTAAACCGATGCCTTTTTGTGATACAGGCAATTGTTCCGGAACAAAGCCAATGCCATCATCACTGATCGTTAATGTAAAAACGTTTTCATTATAATTCATCAATACTTTTAAATGTTTGGCATTGGCATGTTTAACAGCATTATGCAATGCTTCCTGAACAATGCGGAATAGTACCATTTCTTTTTGGGGGTCCTGTTTATAGGATTGTCCGGTAATTTGCAGCTCTGTAGTAAACTGCCCTGTGTTTTGTATAATCTTAAGTTCATTGGCTATGGCTTCCTGCAGGCCAATTTCGCCGATCTTTTCACCATGGAGGCTGCGGCTCAGGTCACGCAGGTCATTGATGGCCTTGCTTACCAGGTCTTTGGTGCTGTCTATTTTAAATTTTAACAGTTGATCGGTTATGTTGCCAACAGTATTTAGGTTCAGTTTGGCAAGGCTCAGCACCTGCCCTACATTATCATGTATTTCCTGGCTGATAGTTTTAAGGGTTTGCTCCTGGATCTCAATCTGAGTTTGCAAGAGTTGTTGTTTAAAAATTGACTTACGTTTATTGTTAAAAATAGCCAAATAAACAATGAAGAATGAAAGAAAAAAAAACATCAGACTTGCAATAATGATAATATAGAATATCTCATCTCCCATCTCCTTGTTTTATATAATTTAATCTAATTGATAAAAGTGCATACATGGTTAGCAGGTAAAAAACAATACTATTAAAAACTAAAACATAAAATAGCTTTCTTGACAGAGCAAGATGGGTTTCTAATAAAAAATTTAATGCGCCATTAATGCATAAATTTGTCACAAAAAATACGAATAAACTTGTACAAACCCAAAATTCAGATAAGGATAATGGGATATACTCATCCGTTTTAATTATTTGATAAAAATAAACCGCACAAAAAATCAAAAGGAGACAGCTAAAAATAATATCGGATAACGAATTATAGTGGGTAATCCTTGTAATGAAAAGAAAAATAAGACATAAAAGAACAGACAATATCAGCACAATATCTCTATGCGCTTTTTTTAAGTTCAGCAACTTTATAAAATATAAAATCAGACTGAGAAACTGTAAAGGTTTACTTATGTTATACAGCCATAAATTATTAATTCCTTTTACTTCAAGCGGCAAACTGATAAACTCGGTTAAAGAATAAATTGCCAAAAAAAGTAACCAAAATTGCCTGCCTTTGCTGAATATTTTTATGTTTAGCAAAATAAATATCCATATAACAGTAAGTAAACCTGTGTTTATATAATTATACCAATGCATTTATTACAATAAACCTTTAAAGTCGTTAAGTACAATATTTGATTTAAAGAGCCCATCGGTGAGGCGGCCATTGTACGGACAGTTTAGTGATGGAGGGCAGGGGTAGGCCTCAATGTAAACGGTATTATTATTTTTACAAACGCTGTAAGCATTGTTACCGTCTATAACAGTTTGTTTAACCGGTACTAAAAACACTACAGGAAAGGTTTTTGCGACCCCCTCAGAGTTAGGTGCCTCTCTTATAGCATTGCAGATATGTATAAACTCAGGATTATCTCCCGAGGCATCCAGCATCTCCCTTAGCTCTGAAACAGGAATTACAAAATACTCACCCATTTCCATGTTGGGATTTATAGCTTTAATTGGCGCAGATATTTTCGTCCTAAACCGGTCGGTTAATTCCTCAATATTTTCACCTTCAACATCGGATTGCTCAACCCGTTGATCTTTATATTCATCATAAGTACTTGTACATTTGGCTGGTGATAATACTGGTGGTAAATTGGGTCTGGTAACTTTTCTATCTGCATTTGTTTTTAATTTTGGCATTGTCTTAAAGGTTTAAAGTTTAAAATAAAAATTTATTATTATTAGGAGTTCCGCATAACAACTTAGAACAATTTTATATCTTTTCTGATTATTCCGGCCGGATTTATTATAACAGAATCCCTTGCCGTAAGTAAAAGTGAACCTGCTTGCTTTTGAAAAAGCAAATAATATTTTCCGGGCAGCATGTTTGTCTTCAACGCCAGGCCATTTGCATTACTAACAACCGTAAATAAACTGTTGGCACAAGTATCTGTCAACCACAATTGCCTACTCGAAAAAAAGCATGTATTGCATCCGCTTATAAGTCCTTGTGAAGCATTATCCTTTATCGTGAATAATACACCGGTTTGTTTAGTATCATCGAATAATAAAATGGGGGTAAGGCTATTTTTTGTATTGTCTAGTAAAATATTTGTTTTTACAGAAAATATAGTTTTAAAATCGCCAGTGCCCGTTTCCGTTTCCGCTGAGATAATATACTCTGCGCCTTTTGTAAGGTTCAAAAAACTGAAATATCCGTCAGCACTTGTTTTGGAAGTATAAAGAATCTTCGCAGGATTGTTGTTATAGCTTATGCTTACAGGGATTTCTTTTAATAAAGGCCTAGTCGTGCCATTGTCATTAATACTGTCCTGTATATGCAACCTCCCAAAAATATACAAATCATTATTTACATCACTCTGAATATTGCTGTATTTTTTACAGCTAATAATCACTATAATGATTAGCAAATGGAGTAAAATGATTATTGTCTTTTTCATATGTATTATTTTATAAGTCCTATGAGTATAGCAAATGCTTTTGGTTCTAAACTTAATGAAAGGAATATGCCAGAACCTCTATAAGAAGAAGCCTGATCAATTACCTGATTGTTTAATATGGAATATCTGGTATCCTTGTATAAATGATATCCTACTAAAACTCTTATGCCAGGAACAATATCGTAGCTTAAGCCGGGATAAAAGTTTTCCAAAGCTTTGGTAAGCCCTAACCCTAAAAAAAATGATACCCTGTTTAACTGTGGTTTTAACCTGTCATCCACTTTAAGCATACCACCAAATGGATAAATATGCATACCTGCAATGGGCCTGAATTTATCTCCTTCTGATATTTTTGGTAAGCCACCCTCAGTTGATTTTATTGAGTAATCAGCTACAGAATAGGCAAGGCCTGCACTAAAATCGATCCAGGTTCTTTTAGCATATCTAAATGAATGCTCAATAACTATATTGGCGCTGCCTTTACCATCGGCGGGATTAATGGGAAGGCTACTGGTTACCTGGTAAGTAATATCTTTTGGCTGTGCTGGTAGACTAGATTTATTGGTTTGAAAGATTACGGTACCAAATTGAGCAGAATCTTTACTGATCTTTTCTTCATTATAATAAATTTTACCCTTTTCTATCGTAAGTACGGGTGGTAAAGATCGTTTAATGATGCTGATAAACGCCTTGAGCTTTGGAAGATATTCTTCATCAAATTCTTTATATAGAACCTTAAATTCTTTACGGCATTCATCAATTTTATCAGTATAACATTTTACTCTTTTTAAAAGTGATTCAACATCATTGTCTAATGTTTTCTGAGCTTCATAATTTAAAACGTTGCACCGATCCCTTATAATAAATGTATCTACGAGACATTGTTCTATAAGACTAAAGCAGGTATTACATTTTTTAGGATCTGCTTTAAGTAAATAGGCATTAATAAAAACCAATTTATCCAGATCAGAATTTTTTGTTGCCGCATATTTTCTTTCGTTTATGATTACAAATAGCTCTTTTGTTTGATCTAAATCAATTTCATCTAAAACTTCTTTTTGGAATAGTGTTTTCTCCTGCATAAAATCATTTCGATTTGCTTTGGTAAATTCGCTCATTATAATCATCGAAATTGTTTGGTCTTTAGGTTTTGCAGTGGAAAAATTTTTCTTTTGTAATGCTATCCCGATATTCGGGGCATTGATAGGATCGAAAAAAGCTACTTTTCCTTTTACATTTAAGTGTTCATTGATCTTTTTAAAAGATTCTGTCCATCCAGCTGCACTGCTTACGATTGTACTAAGGGATCCCGTTGTGCCTGCATCAATAATGCTTTGCGCTACAGTACCTAAACCACTGCTTTCCTTTAGCACGAAACTAAAATCTAATTTTTCTTTACCTGGGACGTTATAGGCAATTACTGCTATTCCTTTACGATTATCACGTGCGTTGGGTAAATCAGTTGGATTAATACAAGAATACCCCAAGGCGCCATTGTAATAATATCTATCCACATTTGTATTGCCGGGTTTAGGATATAAAACCTCGTTTTTAATTTTTCGTGTTGTTAAAATACTATCAAGTATTTTATCTTCCTGTTCGGCTGAAAGTATCAGAACCTTTTCAGATTCTGTCAACTGGCTTATTTTTTCTGTTGCAGGGTATTGCCTCTCATTGGTAGTTACTCCAAGTGGGTTCATAATTAAAAAACCCTCATTGAACCATAACCATTTTTTGTAAAAAGGTTTTTTGAGTAATTGAAGTATGTAGTTGTTTCTGTTTGTTGTTAATTCCTTTAATCGTGTTTTTAAATCTTTAAACAAAGTGTCGCAGTCAGGAACTACACATGGCCTTAAAGTATCCTTTATTTTTGCCATAGCAACTATGGTTTCGCTATATATTTTTTCCAAATCACGCCAGGCCTGCTTATATTCAATATTCATTTTAACTTTATCCAGCTCATTATCTGACATTGTTTCCTGTAAATAGGCCAATAAAAAACGCTGATAAGGATTCGCAATCAACAACTGCCGCATATCATATTCTTTGCCAGTAAGGGTTTCTTTTTCAGTATAAATGGAGGTATTAAAAATTCTTCTTTCAAAATCACTTGGTTTTATCAGAGTTGTATAGCTATAATTTTCTGCTTCTGCGGGAATTATGGTAGTCGTATCATTTAAGTAAATAAGAAATTTATTGTATTCGTTAATAATCTTTTGTGTTTCACCAGCCCCCCAAAGAATATCGTATGTTACTTTAAGATTGTATTTTTCATCTTTCAGATTGTCAACCGCCTTTTCAAACTTGATCACTAAATCTTTTTTTAGACGTCTTTTTTCTTCGGGAGAAGGACGAAAATTGGCTACAGCACCCGAGTTTACATTATTATTAAACCCCACAGGAGTTCCCTTTACTCTTCCTGTTGAATCAAAACTTAATTTGTTCTGACACATCCCACTAATGGAGTACAGGATAAGAATAGCATTAAGCAGTAAGTGTTTCATAATAAAAATTTCTTTAAAAGTATAGGTTAAGGATCATCAGTTAAAGAGTGTCTTACACCTTTTCTATAGCGTGTTTTCACCCACACGCTAAAGCTGATAATTTTGATTTACATCATATTCCTAAACAAACATCCTTCTTCTACCTATCATACAACGTAGTTTGTAATGAAGCATCAAATTAATTAATTATCTGCAGAAGACAAGAGGTATAGGATTAAAACAGGTTTTCAGTATGAACTTCGCTCATTACCAGTTTAGGGTATTTCATTTCTGCTTTATTTTTTTTACATTAGTAATGTATTATGTACAACCAGTCTGTTTTATCAAATAGTGCCGGGAAACCGAAAACGGGATGAGAGAGTAGGCAAAAAAATGTAAGCATATGGCAGTTACATTCATTGACCTGAAAGATACCTACAACATAAAAACAAAAATAAAAGACATTATTGTTGATGTAAGCATTGGTGATGGGCAAAGCGGAGACTTTACCATATCGTTGGGTAAACAACTTATTGAAATAAACAAACCTGCAACGATGGGTAAACAAGATGATGTAAAGGGAAAGAAAACAATTGTGTCGGTTAAGGTAGATGAGACACTTACCGAAACCAATCGTACCAGCATGACAGTTACAGTTACCGAGGGTGCCAGAGTAACTACTTATGGGCCTTACAAACATGAAGTGGCCCAGCATCTTGATTCTGTTGTGTATACACTTAAACTATCTAACCAATGATAAAAAAACTCAGTGGGATATGTATAGTTTTTGTTTGCATGGTTCATAGCTTATATGCACAGGACGCATCAAAACTTAATGTGCCGGTGAGCCCGGCGTTCAGCATTCTTGATTTTGAACCATCGGCAGTGATGCGGCCAACCAATGCAAAAAGCTTAGCTACCGATGTATTGAGTTCTTTTGATAAGAATGGTAAACTATTGCTGAATCTTGGAATGGAAGTTGCGCCCTACTGGCTCAAAAGCCATCCTAAATTAACCCGAAAAACATATCTTAATCCCAGCCTGGAGCAGGCCTTCCTGCAAAGTTTAAGTATATCGGCGGGTACGGCAAAAGATTCGGCCAGTGGGGCTAATAAGTTGGGTGCCGGGTTCCGTTTCAGGCTCAGTAACGGTAAAACTGTTGATGAACTGGCTACAGCAGAGGCCGAACTGAGTGCAAAGAACAAGATCATACTGGTAATAAATAATGTGAGAAGCACTGTTGGCGAAGGCGATACAAGACAATCGGTAACGAACGATATTGCCGCAAAACTAAAAAGCGAATCGGGGCTTACCGAAAAAGTTATAAACTCTGTAAAACAAAGAGCTGGAGCGCTGGCGGAAAAATTTGGAGAAACGGAAGATGATATTGATAATTTTTTAAAGGCCCTCATCACCGACAGGGATGATGCAGATATTGAACTTAAGAAAAAAGTATCAGAACTGGTATATGACCGTAAAGGTTTTGTGCTGGAGTTTGCGGGCGCTACCGGTTACAACTCTGATGAAAAAAAATTTGAGCGCTTTGGCTTCTGGGGTAATGCATCTTACTTTGTTTCACCCGATGATTTTTTTACCCTTACTGCCAGGTACATACACAAGAGTAACGACACTATCTTGAACAATGTAGATGCTGGATTGGGTTTTTTGAAAAAAGGGCCCAGTTATAATATTTCTATAGAAGGAATGCTCCGCTGGTACCAGGCAGAGATGCCAGCATTCGATGCAAATAATCAGCCTATCACCAGGTTAGAAAAGAGTTTTACTTACCGCCTTGCTGTGCAGGGTTCTTATATGATCAGTAAGGATATCAGCGTTAACCTGAGTATAGGAAAGGATTTTGAATCTCCTTTTATTTCCCGGAAAGCTGTTTTTTCGATCCTCGGTTTAAATTATAGCCTTTTCAGCAAGGAGCCATCCAAATTAAAATAATTTTTATAAAAACCGTTACACCCTTGTTTTTATGTTATAAAATGCAGCCCACCAGGCTGCTTTATTAATTGTAATCGAAAACTATTAAAATAAACAGACAAAATTTTTACTGTAAATCAACGTGTTACAAAAGGTCAATGTAAAATACTTGCTCTTTTCTTTGGAACTTAGTCCGATCTGCCCTTACCTTCGCCGTCCAAAAAACAGCAGTTAGCGTTAAGCCATTAGCTGTTAGCCGGAAAGACTTATGGGATGGCATAAGCTTTTATTATTTCAAACTTCTTTTTCCTAACGGCTAAAAGCCAATAGGTAAAAGCTTAAAACAAAACAATGAGCAAATTACATTTCACTACAAAACATGCGAACGAGGCTACCGTTACTCACAACTGGTACGTTGTGGATGGTACTAATCAAACCGTTGGTCGTATGTGTGCCCGTATTGCGGCAATTTTAAGAGGCAAGAACAAGGCCTACTACACACCGCACGTTGATTGCGGCGACTTTATCATTGTTACCAATTGTGAAAAGGTAAAACTTACCGGCAATAAAATGGAAGATAAGGTTTATGACACTTTCAGTGGTTACCCGGGTGGCCGTAAGGAAGAGCCTGCAAAGAACCTTTTAAAGCGCAGACCTGAAGTGCTTGTTGAAAGAGCCATTAAGGGGATGTTGCCTAAGAACCGTTTGGGGCGCCAGATGTACAAAAAATTATTTGTATACCAGGGAGCAGCACATCCACACGGAGCACAACAACCAAAAGATTTAAAATTCTAAATCAGCAAAAGCTAATAATAAAAAATAAATGGAAAAGCAAAAAAACGCAGTCGGCCGCAGAAAAGAAGCTGTTACCCGAATTTTCCTTTCTAAAGGAGACGGAAAGATAACAGTTAACGGCAAAGACTATAAAGTGT
>JBDSXS010000036.1:0-3451 GCA_039926045.1 Ferruginibacter sp. | reverse complement strand
CTCAAACATCCAATCCGCAGCAGTATAAATATATTTTCACTGTAGCCAAAGATGGCAGCGGTGATTATAAGTATATTCAGGATGCTATTGATGCCATGAGGGTATATCCTTTGGCCTCTATAACACTCTATATCAAAAATGGTGTGTATACAGAAAAGATACTCCTCCCTTCAGATAATACAGATGTAATATTTATTGGGGAAAGCGTAGAAAAAACGATCATCAGTTTTAATGATTATTCAGGACGTGGCAAGCTGACCACATTTACATCTTATACAGCAAAGATCTCCGGCAACCATTTCAGGGCAGAGAATATCACGTTCGCCAATTCGGCAGGGCCGGTGGGACAGGCCCTGGCTCTATATGTTGATGCAGACAAGGCTGTATTTAAAAACTGCCGTTTTCTTGGCAACCAGGATACTATTTTTGCTTCGGGCGAAAATTCAAGACAACTCTTTATAGATTGTTATATCGAAGGCACAACGGATTTTATTTTTGGTCCGGCAACTGCTGTGTTTCAAAACTGTACCATCAAAGCAAAATCAAATTCATTTATCACGGCTGCCAATACAACACCCGGTAAAAAATATGGGTTTGTTTTTTTAGACTGTAAGATAAATGCTGATTCATCGGTCAATAAATTATTTCTCGGCAGGCCATGGCGTGCCTGGTCCAAAACAGTTTTTATTGGCTGCGAATTACCCAAAGTAATTGCACCCGAAGGATGGAACAACTGGGGCAACACTGAAAATGAAAAGACTGTTTATTATGCAGAGTATAAAAATACCGGCAAAGGAGCTGACTTTAGTAAAAGGGTAAGTTGGGCAAAGCAGTTAACAGATAAAGAAGCGAAGGAATATACCCTTGAAAATATTTTCTTTAATGCCAATGCCCCGCAGGAATTGAACTGGTTCAAGCAAGTCGTGGCAAAACCTTTTGAATGGCCTGCCGCTAAAAATTGATATGAAAAAACTTTTCTTCATATTCATTACTATCACTTACTGTGTTCCGGCAATGGCGCAGGAATTCATTCCCTTATGGCCGGAAGGAAAGAAGCCAAACTTCAATGGTAAAAAAGTAACGGATAGTATTTTTAATGAGAGAATATGGCGAACGGGTACTCCGGGTATCTATGCATTTACTGTTCCTAAAGGGATTAACACCGGAACAACAGTGATGATCTGCCCGGGCGGCGGTTACGAAAGAATATCATATATCTATAATGGATTTACGTTTGCCAAATGGTTCAATAGTTTGGGTATAAATGTATTTGTGCTGATCTACCGGTTACCTGCTCAAACCGATCTGCAGCAAAGGCAACTGGCACCGCTGCAGGACGCACAAAGAGCCATGCGTATCATCAGGGCCAATGCAGTAAAATGGAATTTGAGAACTGATAAGATAGGTGTGATGGGGATTTCTGCAGGCAGCCATGTAGCCACCACATTAGGTACCCACTTGGAAGATGTATCAGCTATCAAAGATTCACTGGATACAATAAGTTCCCGCCCTGATTTTATGATCTTGCTTTCACCGGTCATTACCATGGGGAAATATGCACATCCAACAAGCCGCAAACTTTTTATCGGTCCGGATACAAACAAAGCGATCATCGAAAAATATTCTAACGAATTACAGGTAACTTCATCAACCCCGCCTGCATTTATTGTTCATGCGCTAAATGACAGTTCGGTGAACGTGCGTAACAGTGTTCTTTTTTATGAAGCGTTGCTTGATAAAAAAGTAAATGCCAGTATTCACATTTTTCCGCAGGGTGGCCATGGTATCAGGCTCGATGATAATCCGGGTTCAACTGATCTTTGGTTAGACTTGTTAGAAAAATGGATGAAGGAAATGAATTTTGTAATACCCAAACCATTTAAATAATGCAATGATGAAAAGGCTCATTTTCTTTTTATTGATCTTTGTTGCGGGGCAATCATCCGCACAAATAATAACCAAAAAGGTAGCAGTCGACGGCAGTGGTGATTATAGAACCGTGCAGGAAGCATTCAATGCCGTTCCATTAAACAATAAGAAGCCCATTACGATCATCGTAGGAAGTGGGATCTATAAAGAAAAACTTTTACTGGATTCAACAAAGGATTTTGTAACACTTATCGGGGCTGATAAATTCAACACCATACTTACCTATGATGATCATACAGGCAAGCTTTCTCCAAAAGGGGATTCGATAAATACAAGAACATCCTGGAGCTTTAAAATACTGGCCAATAATTTTACCGCCAGTAATATAACTTTTCAGAATGATGCAGGTTTTTCAGCAGGGCAGGCTGTGGCGGTTGAAGCAGATGGCGACAAAGCAACATTTCATAACTGCAGGTTCATTGGTAACCAGGATGTATTGTTTACCAACAGTGATAAGAGCAGGCAGTATTATCAACAGTGTTATATTGAAGGCACCACTGATTTTATTTTTGGTGCTGCTACGGTTTGGTTTGAGCAGTGCCATATCCACAGTAAAAAGAATTCACACATTACAGCCGCATCTACGCCTATTGAAAAAAAATGGGGCTATGTTTTTAATGATTGTATTCTAACAGGTGATACTTCCCTCCACAGTGTTTCATTGGGCCGGCCCTGGCGGCCTTATGCCAGTGTAACCTATATGCATTGCTTTATTGGCGAACATATAAAACCCGAAGGCTGGAGCAACTGGAACAATACGGAGAATTATAAAACGACTCGTTATGCCGAGTATAAAAATTATGGGCCTTCGGCAGATCCATTAAAAAGAGTTAACTGGTCAAGACAATTAACTGATGAAGAAGCAAAGACGTTGAACATACAAACATTTTTTGGCGACTGGTTAAGCATACCCGTGAAAAAAAGAAAATAATATGCAACCGATAAAAACAGCGTTATGTTCTTTTGGTATGAGTGGATGGGTCTTTCATGGACCTTTTATTCATTTGCACGAAGGTTTTGAATTGTATGCCGTGTTTGAAAGGACTAAAAACCTGGCAGTAGAAAAATATCCAGGCATTAAAACATTCCGGTCGCTGGAAGAAATGCTGGCCGATGATGCTATTGAACTGGTTATTGTTAACACGCCTAATTATACCCACTTTGAATATGCAAAACTGGCTTTGCTGGCCGGTAAGCATGTAATAATTGAAAAACCATTCACCAATACGGTTGCAGAAGCAAAGGAGTTAATAACATTGGCAGAAAAAATGGATAGGAAATTATCTGTCTACCAAAACAGGCGTTGGGATAGTGATTTTAAAACGGTACAAAATATTGTGCAGCAAAAATTGCTGGGAGAAATTGTTGAGGCTGAAATTCATTTCGACCGCTACAATGAGGCATTGAGTTATAAAACCCATAAAGAAACCCCGGGCCCGGGTGCAGGCATCTTACCTGACCTCGGCCCGCATTTAATTGACCAGGCCTTACAATTGTTTGGAATGCCCAATGCCGTATTTGC
>JBDSXS010000035.1:0-2670 GCA_039926045.1 Ferruginibacter sp. | reverse complement strand
GATGGCATTGCGCAGCCTCGTCATTTTCGCCCTGGTTTCCTGGTTGGCATTGGCAATACTGGCATACATGTCAACATTATATAAAGTCTTTGCCTCAATAGTATCGCCATCGTAAACTACTGCATAGGTTTTAAGTGTATCATTCTTACCCGTTTGGGCATGCACAATACCCATATTTGCAGCAATGATTACCACAACCAGGATCAGGCTTTTTTTATATTTGAGGAGGCGATATAGCCAATGCATACTGTAAATTTACAATTTAGACCAATATTTAAATCATTTTGATGCTTAAGAGAACTATAAAGTTTATTGTTTATTGTGTTTATATTTTGTTTAGCGGATGTGCTGAGGGGCTGCAGGAGCCTTCTGCTTTGGAAATTCAGCATACCCGGGATTCCGCCTCTGAAGCGAGGATCGATTCTGCCTATGCTGCCATCAGGAGCGCATGTGATACCATGATGGTTTACCAGGTACCTGTAATGGTTGATTCATTTTTAATAGATACGTCATTGGTTCAAACATTTTTCAACACAACTCAGGTGTACAGCGATGCTGATAAAAAAGTAGAAAAAGTGATCAGGCAATTGCAGGCTGATTGTGATTCTAATTTGCTAAAAGAAACATATAGAAGAGCCCAACTCCGGCAAAGATCAAAGCCAATGCGGCGTAAAAAGTTGAAAGCTTAGCCCTTTTAACAGCACTCATGATAATGCCCAATGCCATGATGATAAGTCCCAGCCAAACAAGGTTGATATAGGGAAAAACGTAAGCTTTCAGCGTAATGTATTCGATCAGTTTGTCCGATTCCTTAATCCCGATCTTAACTTTGTGCCCTTCCGTTACACCTGCAAATTTCAGGTATAAGTTTTGGGCATACACGGTATCATCAACATAATTAACCCCAAGCTCATCAATTTGTATAAGTGGGGAAGCTTTAAAGTGCAAACTGTCTTTACTTATTAAAGTGATGTCGGCCATTAATGCCGCATCAGTTGGTTTAAAATGATACTTTTCATTATCCGGGTTTTTTACAATGCGGTTCAAAACAAGTATACCATTACTATAAAATGCAGTATCGCCTTCGGCAAGTTCTTTAATTTTAAACTGCGCTGTATCTTCTGCCTTATTATTAACAGCATAAGAAATATAGGTAAACACATCTTTGCCTACATAAGCCTTGGTATCAGGGTTGCTGCTCATGTTGTTATCCTTCATAATGTACACATCGGGCCATAGTGTAAATTGCTCAACCACTTTTTTCGTGCCTGCATCTTTACGCTGAAACAGCAGTTCATAAAAACGCCTCCCTTTTTCATTCCCAAAAGAATCTCTCAGGTAGGTAACTTCATAAGGCCCCATGGCAGCAGGTACCTGGCGTATTAATGTTAAATTGTCCAAAGGGTTGTCCGTTTCCCTGGTCATCGGATCCTTGCCTGATATTTGTAAATTGATGCCGTTTGCCCGGCTGTCGCTGATGACTTCTTTATTGCTGGAAGAAATTAAAATGCCAGCAAGCATCAGTGCAAAACCAAGGTGTGCTATAGATCCTCCGGCGGCTTTTAGTTTGCCATTGAGCCCGGTCCATATATAAGCGGCATTGGCAATTACCGAATAAATGGCTGCAAACAAAGCCACATACGCAGCGCCCAAAAATCCTACACCCATTTTGTAATAGGTAAGCGGATAAAAAACTGCCAATAAAGCTGTGATGATTGCAGCAATGATCGTTGGCACGGCGATCCGTTTCAGGAAATAGCCAGATTCTGTTTTTTTATATTTGAAGTATTGTGTAACAGCGCTTAATAAACCTATGATAATAGCTACCAGGATGATCACTTTGTTGTAAGAGAATTCAATATTTTCGGGTTGTGCAATACTGCTGCCGAATATCTTATTGTAAACGGGTACCGATGTTTTGGCAATAATAAAAATGGCGGTTAAAAAGAAGACCAGCGAACCAATGAACATCCAGAACTCTCTTGAGTTTGTTGTTTCTTCTTTTTGCACCGATGGCATCTTTTTTAAATTCAGCAAAAACAACATGAGCGATGGTAATGTAAATGCGGCAACAAAAAGAAAGATCATGATATTGATAGCCTTACCTGCATCTGTAAAAGCATGCACCGATGTATCTCCAAGTATACCTGTGCGGGTTAAAAAAGTTGAGTAGAGAATAAAAATGAAAGTAAGAAATGCAAAGAGATAACTTGCTTTTAAAGAATGGGCGGTTGCTTTAAAGATCACCATGGTATGTAAGCCGGCAATTAAAATTAGCCAGGGTACTAATGAGGCATTCTCAACAGGATCCCATGCCCAGTAACCGCCAAAGGATAAAGATTCATAAGCCCATTTGCCTCCCATCATGATACCAACACCTAAAACACAGGCACTGAACAGGGTCCACGGAAGGGCAGGGGTTATCCAATCGCCAAAGCGTTTGGTTTGTAAGCCTGCATATGCAAATGCGAATGGAATTATAGTTGAGGCAAATCCTAAAAATAAGATCGGTGGATGGATCACCATCCAGTAATTACGGAGCAGAACATTTAAACCAACACCGTCCTTGATAAAAGTCAAGTAATTGGGCTGACTGAAAATTGGCCCCGCAATTTCATTCCTGGTCAAAGTGAACGGGCTGCTGCCTAACCTTACATCTCCAACATACAA
>JBDSXS010000034.1:0-4832 GCA_039926045.1 Ferruginibacter sp. | reverse complement strand
TCGTGCACTACATAATCAATATCAAAATTATCTCCCTGTGGAATTCCATCAGCTGGTGAAGTGATACCTGAACCTTTGTAAGTGCTGGTTGAATTACCGTTATCACAAACACAGCCAATACAACCGGCATTTCCACCGCCGCCTGAAGCACCAAACATATGGCCAATATCAAAATTGGCATCACCGATATTGTTCTTCAATGTAGTAAGTAACTGTCCGTTCCAGTTGCTTAACGTTGTATATGGATCGGTTGAAGGATTATAATAAATAACATTGGTTGTTTGTGCGATCAGGTTAAGGTGTAAGGCAAGGTCTTTTTCATATACACCATTGCACCGGCTAAGTGTTGCATTAAATGCTGCAAGTACAAGTCCTACCTGCGCTGAGCTTGTTGCGCCAAAATAGTTTGCATATTCTCCGTTACAGGATTGCGCCAGTCGCATGGTTTTTAACAGCCCTGTTGAACTACCTGTTGCGTTGCTGGTATTATCTCCTTTTGCATTTATATCCTGCATCATTTGTTTATCATCCGTACTGCATGTCCATGCAAGGCCGCCTTTTTCTCTTTGCGATTTGAAAACCGAATAAACAGTATGATCTTTAGAATAAGGCTCAATAAATTCATTTTCTTTATCTGTTCTGAAAACCATGGTTTGTATGCCTTGTGGAGAAATGCTCAATTTTAAAGTGGCATAAGGATCCGTGATACCTTTACCTGAAAAAGCTCTTATCTCCGGAAAACGTGCCTGCAGGGCAGGTTCAAAATTTGAAGCTTCAAATACTTCAAATTGTTCCATATTACCATTGGCATTGGGCAAGCTGATTATCGTGGAATGCCTCAGGGCATTGGTGCCTGCAATTGAAAATAATTCCTGTCTGAAAGATTGCATATTCAAATTAAATAACCTGAATACTTTGGGATAAGTAAGTCTTGCAACAGCTTTGTCTGTTGTAATACTCTTAGGACTTTCAATATTTGCCGACCAAAGGTTTTGAGCCTGGGCAAGTGCAGACAAATTGATTAAAAAAAGAAAGATAAAGATCCTTTTCATAAAAAAAATTTAATTGAATGTTGAGTTGTGAAATATAAATGTAGCCATTATTCATTAGAAAAAACTATAGTAAAACTACCTTTATCCAAAAGTAAATGAACCATTCTGAAACTGGATATTTCATTAACTTTACAGCATTGATCAAACTAATAATCTAATTATCAACCGAATGGAATACAGAATAGAAAAAGATACCATGGGTGAAGTTAAAGTCCCCAATGATGCATATTATGGTGCGCAAACCCAAAGAAGTATTGATAATTTTAAAATTGCGCAGGATATTAATAAAATGCCTAAAGAGATCATCAGGGCATTTGCTTATTTAAAACATGCTGCTGCCATTACTAATTATGAAGCCGGCGTATTAACAAAGAAAAAAGCCGATCTTATAGGAAAGGTCTGCAAAGAGATACTGGATGGTAAACTGGATGATTATTTTCCTTTGGTAGTTTGGCAAACCGGCAGCGGTACACAAAGCAATATGAATGTGAATGAAGTGATCGCTTACCGCGGCCATGTTTTAAATGGCGGCAAATTATCTGATAAAGAAAAATACCTGCATCCCAATGATGATGTAAATAAATCGCAGAGCAGTAATGATACTTTTCCTACTGCCATGCATATTGCTGCATATAAAATTTTAATGGAAACAACCATACCGGGCATTACCAAACTGCGCAACACCTTAGACAAAAAAGCAAAAGCTTATAAAAAAGTGGTGAAGATAGGCCGCACCCATTTTATGGATGCCACGCCATTAACTGTGGGACAGGAATTCAGCGGTTATGTTTCTCAACTGGATCATGGATTGAAAGCCATTAAAAATACGCTGGCGCATTTAAGTGAACTGGCTTTGGGCGGTACGGCCGTAGGTACAGGGATCAATACGCCTCCTAAATATGATGTGAATGTTGCAAAGCATATTGCAAAGCTCACGAAGCTTCCTTTTAAAACTGCGGAAAATAAATTTGAGGCCCTGGCGGCCCATGATGCCATAGTGGAAGCACATGCAGCTCTAAAAGTTGTTGCAGTAAGTTTAATGAAGATCGCCAACGATATCCGCATGTTATCATCGGGACCGAGAAGCGGTATCGGGGAAATTTTCATTCCGGATAACGAACCGGGTTCTTCCATCATGCCAGGCAAGGTAAACCCAACGCAATGCGAAGCATTGACCATGATAGCCGCACAGGTAATGGGCAATGATGTTACCATTGGTATTGGCGGCAGTAATGGCCATTTTGAACTGAATGTTTTTAAACCGGTGATGATCTATAATTTCCTGCACAGCGCCAGGCTGATCGGTGATGGTTGTATTTCCTTTAATGATAAATGTGCTGTTGGTATTGAGCCTATCAAAGAAAATATCAAAAAACACGTGGATAATTCGCTGATGCTGGTAACTGCCCTGAATACAAAGATCGGTTACTACAAATCGGCGGAGATAGCACAGAAAGCACATAAGGAAGGAACTACCTTAAAACAAATGGCTGTTAAACTGGGTTATGTTACAGCGAAAGAATTTGATGAATGGGTGAAGCCAGAAAAGATGGTTGGAAAAATTTGATTCATCCACCTTCGCTAAAGCTACGTTGGACAAGTGGGTGATACCTGCGAATATGGTGGGAAAGATCTAGTGTCAGGCCACTACATGTAAACTTTGATTTAAAGGCCGGCTGAAATCTAAAAAGATCTTAAACGAGAAAGCTGTCTTTAGTGGCCAGAAGATCTCGTGTCAGGCCACTACGGATAAACCTGGATTTAAAAGCCTGCTGAAATCCAAAAAGATTTTAAACCAGGAGCGTTCTAGTGGCCAGACACGTAAATATAAAGAGGCTGCCTTACGGGCAACCTCTATATTTTAAAACTTCTTTGTCATCATTTAAGTGTCTGGCCACTGTAAAGATCTTTTCTCTTTAAGTGTATAATATACTCTACAGTTTTTTATTTTAGGATCAGGTATAGTGGCCTGACACTATCTGCATCTATAACTAAAACTCAACTTACCAGCCAATGCCGGTATGCTTTGCTGGGCATCTCCGCCCATCTGTACGTTTAATACATAGGTATCCCGGCTCATAATATAATTACTGAATGTAGAAACAGCAGAATCTCTTACCACATTTCCCGGATCATAATTTCTTACGGTCATTTTCTTGATGGCATTGTAATTTCTTGCTCCGAAATTAAAGAACTGGGTAAAGGGTGCATATCCATTTTCATCAGGAAAAATGTATAAATATCTTTTGGGAACAATATTGTTGTAGTATACAAGATCTGCATCAGATTCAAAGTCACCTGTAGCCAGGTTGGTACGTGTCATACGGATCAAATTACCCCCGGAATAAATATAATCTACCCGGTAAACAGGTATAGTTGGAAAGGTAGAGAGATAATAATTTTTTGTGATCAGGTTACCCGATGCGTTATATATATAAACCTGGTCAAACTGTAAAGAAAAAGGGTCTGTAGGATCCTGCAGTCCGTGTAGTTTGGTAATACGTTTATTTACATCTACAACAAAATATTCATCAGGATTAATATAAATGCTATCATTAGTGTACGTAGGTGAAACAATAAACTCAATGGTATTGGCTAAACTGTCGAACCTGGTGATCATGGTTACCACATCTATACTGTTAATAGCAGCCGCTATCGACCCAAGACCTTTGTTGGTAGCTGTATCTGTGTAAACGACCTTACTTATCCGGCAATCCAGCCCAACGATCAGGTCACTATCGGCAGTGCCGTTTTCCGTGCTGTATTCTTTTTCACAGGAAATAAACAATACTACTATCCCTATCGCCAATAACCAGTTTTTTCTTTTCATAGCTATCATATTCTGAAATTGTATTTTTTTAAACCCGGGGCTCTTGTGGGCCCTGGTTAAAATATTTGTATTCTTGTTGTCTCTGTTTCAGTAGTTGTTGTTACGGGCACATCATTGAATTTATCATAAATCAAGCCAAATCCTTTTGCATACCATCTTTCCTCTTCTGCATATAGAGTATAACCTAATCCAAGGTCGCCCATATAACTGTATTTTACTTTTATTATTTTGGTATAGGGGATACCGAAAACGGTTGCTGAAACATCTTTAGCAAGTATTTGGCAATTTATTTTTACATTAACAGGAATCCCCCCCACTGTATTTGATCCCAGCGTAATTGTCCAGGTATAATTAACCGCCCGGGAAGAATCAAGTATCAATCCGTCTTTACTGAACGGGTTATCAAAAATTCCAAAATCGCCTTCGTAGAGCTGGTAATACAACCCGCCATTCTTATGATGAAAAAATGAGTCAACCGGGTTACCCATATCCTTTACCTCAAAGATCCTGTAAGTGATGGCATTAATTATTTTCGTGTTGGGACTTACCTGAACGTAAGTTGTATCTCCAGCTGTGCCTCCAACCAATTTATCCGACCAATTACTAAAACTGGTTTCCGGTACATAATCAATATTGCCAACAGGGGGTGTGCCTACACAGGTCACAGAAATATTACAAATATTTCCGCCGCCGCTTACCGGGAAACTAAATGTACCGGAAGCAGTGGGCGTACCCGTTCCGATTAAAGTTACCTGTTGCGGACTACCGGTAATATTAAATACTCCTGTTGCAGAAAAACTGATACCATTTATAATGGGCGTTGTAATGCTGTAATTTCCGGGGGAAAGAACATTCACATTAATTACCGCAACATTGGATGCCGTTAAAGCAGTACCTGCAACATAGGTGCCCATTACAGCAGCGCCTGTGCAATTATTGGGAGCACCACT
>JBDSXS010000033.1:0-6318 GCA_039926045.1 Ferruginibacter sp. | reverse complement strand
TCTAAGATGTACGAATGTATGCTTATTTAGGTTGTTGATGTTGTATACGGTTCATCAAACATCCTGTTTGTGATAATTATATAACTTAATGATACTGATTAATATCATTCATGAAACCTTATTGTATTTCCCGTGCCATATTGGTTTTACGTTTCCACCATTTACTTTTTTTAACCACTTCCTTTGTATTGATATCGGATTTAGTTTGTGCATCAACCACGGCGATCAATACCATGTTAAATATCGCACGGATCGAACTTCCCAACTGTAACACGTGAACTGGTTTATTCAATCCCAACAGGATGGGACCAATCGAATCTGTACCTGCAACCTCCTGTAATAAGTTATAGGCAATATTGCCGGCAGACAAGTTCGGGAAGATGAGAATGTTCACATCGCCATTCAATAATTCGGTGAATGGATAGTTCTCTCTTAATATTTCTTTATTGAAAGCGAGGATACCCTGCACCTCACCATCGCAGATCAGGGTTGGGTCTTTTGCTTTTACAATTTCCCGGGCACGTCGGACCAGGTTGGCTTCGGGTGAATCGCTGCTGCCAAAATTGGAGTAGGAGAGCATGGCGATCCTTGGTTTGATATTGAACTGCTTAACTTCTTTGGCAACCAACAGGGTTATTTCTGCCAGTTCTTCTGCAGTTGGATTAAAGTTAACTGTTGTATCGGCCAAAAATAACGGGCCACGTTTGGTGAACATGATATACATGCCGGCGATTTTCTTAACGCCTTCTTCGGTACCGATGATCTGTAATGCAGGACGTATGGTATCAGGATAATTCCTGCTCAACCCGCTGATCATACAATCTGCTTCTCCGTTCTCGATGAGCATGCAACCAAAATGGTTACGGTCCTTCATCGCTTTAAAACTTTCATATTTATTTATACCCTTGCGATGTCTTTTTTCAAAGAACATATCGCCATATTTTTTTCTCAGTTCCTCATGCTGGTCATCTGCAGGGTTCATAATGGGCATACCTTCAAGGTCGATCCCGTTCTCCTCTGCTATTTTCCTGATCCTGTCTTCCTTACCCAACAATATAGGATAGGCAACATGCTCTTCCATGGACAGTTGCGCAACTTTTAATATTTTGATATTTTCTGCATCTGCAAAAACAATACGCTTGGGATCTTTACGGGCCTTGGTACCGATAACACGGCTTAACTGGTTATCCAAACCTAAACGGTGGTTCAGGTCATCCACATATTTTTCCCAATTGATGATGGGGTATTTGGCAACACCACTTTCCATGGCCGCTTTGGCAACAGCGGGTGCTACGGTAGATAATAACCGTGGGTCCAAAGGTTTTGGAATGATATAAGTGGGGCCAAAAGTGATCGTCTTTTCGTTATAGGCAAGGGTTACAATATCAGGCACCGGGGCTTTTGCCAGTTCAGCTAAAGCCTTTACTGCAGCCAGTTTCATGGCTTCGTTGATGGCCGTTGCACGTACGTCCAGTGCGCCACGGAATATGTAAGGAAATCCAAGCACATTATTGACCTGGTTGGGATAATCACTTCGGCCCGTAGCCATGATGATGTCTTTGCGTGTAGCTACTGCTACATCATAGTTGATCTCAGCATCGGGATTAGCCATAGCAAAAACGATCGGGTTTTTAGCCATGCTCTTTACCATTTCGGGTGTTACCGTATTACCTGCACTTAAACCAATAAAAACATCGGCATCTTTAAATGCTTTCGCCAGGTCGTAATCTTTGTATTTGGCATCAACACAAAATTTCAATTTCTGTTCTTCTACATCCGGCCTGCCGGTATATAAAATTCCTTTACGGTCAAACACCATAAAATTGTTGTGTTTTGCACCAAGCGATTCATACAAGTGCATACAAGCCATAGCTGCTGCACCGGCGCCATTAACAACAAATCTTACTTTTTCGATCTTCTTTTTTTGAATGATCAATGCATTCAGCAGGGCTGCAGCACTGATGATGGCGGTACCATGCTGGTCATCATGCATGATGGGGATCTTGCAGCGCTTCTTTAATTCCTGTTCAATATAAAAACATTCGGGTGCTTTAATATCTTCCAGGTTAATGCCGCCGAATGTAGGTTCGAGTGACTGAACGATCTGAACGAATTTTTCGGGATCGGTCTCGTTTATCTCAATATCAAATACGTCGATATCGGCAAATATTTTAAAAAGTACACCCTTACCTTCCATTACCGGTTTACCCGCTTCAGGGCCAATATTACCCAATCCTAAAACTGCGGTTCCGTTGCTGATCACACCCACCAGGTTTCCCTTGGCTGTATATTTATAAACATCTTCGGGGTTTGCTGCAATTTCAAGACAGGGTTCGGCAACGCCGGGGGAATATGCCAGTGAAAGGTCTCTTTGTGTTTTGGCTTCCTTGGTGGGCACTACTTCTATTTTACCCGGGCGGCCCTTTGAATGATAGTCTAAAGCTTCTTGTTTACGTAAGTCTTTTGCCATAATGATGAACTCCGGCCCCCTCTATCTCTCCCGCCTTAGGCGGGAAGGAAATAGCTAAGACTTTAGCGGAGATTATGTTTTTAATTTTTTTGTAGTAAGCATTTGAAATTCTTTCAGCTTCATTGGCGTCGCACACTTGTACAGTAAAACGCTATTCGGCTTTTAAACCTGGTAATTTGGCAGTACAAAATATCAGGGAGTGCAATTTACATAAATAGGGCAATAGTATGCTTATATCAGGTTATTTTAGATTTAATTCAATTTGATATGGTATGATAATAATTAATGGCTTCAAAACTCGCTACAATCTGGCAGTTCCTTCTCCTTTGTCGCAGACCCCGATCATTTCGGGGGAGTTCCTGCAAAGGAACGAGCGTAGCTCATAGGGATGAGGCCTTAACTTTAAAACTCCAGGTAACCGCAAATTCTGCTATAATTTCGCCAGCTGTATTTCTGCCGTATGATCTTGCCGTAACTGTTTTCCCTTCATTGCTGAATATGGCATCTTCAATGGTCTTTCTTATCATCACTCCATCTTCGCAGGTAAATACCGTAATGCCGGTTGCTTTTTTAATAAAACTTCCCTCAACTTTTAAGACCAACATGCTTACCGATGGTTCCTGTTGATAAATATGCGCCATAGCCAGTACCCCTGTACTCATTTCAGCAGCCATGCTCATGCAGGCAAAATATGTGCTCCTGAAGGGGTTTGTGGTAAACCATTTATAGGGAATTTTTACTGAGCATTTATTTTCATCAGCCTTAATAACCCTTACTCCTGAAAAAAAAGCACTGGGTAATTTTGAAAGCAGGAAGAGCCTGAATTTAATGGGATGCTTTATTAGTTGAAGGAATTTTGCAGCGTGGCTCATGAGCTATGTAATATTTAATATTATCTATTTAATATTTTTTTAAAGCAAGTAGCTCTTCTAAATATTAAATCTTACATATTCAATATTCAATATTAATATTAGATCTTCAACAGTTATTCTACATAATTTTTGGGGTCAAGTGCTTTTGGACTCCACATTTCCAAAAATGACAACACTTTAGTTGTTTCGTAACTTTTTTTACCATCTTCAAAGTAAACACTGTTCTGGGTATGTAGACGCCGGCCTTTTTGATCCAGGATGATGAAGACAGGAAAACCAAAGCGCTGCGGATAACCATATTTGGCAAAGGTCTTTTCGTTCTTATTATCTTTATCGGTGTTTAGGTAATAGATCACAAAGCTGGTCTTCAAAACTGAATCGATCTTGGGGTCTGCTTTACAAAACTTAACAAATTCATAGCACCAGGTACACCAGTTACCTCCTGCATGTATCAATACATATTTATTTTCGACTTTTGCTTTTTTAACAGCAGCTTTAATATCCTTTTTTGCATCGGAATCAGGATTATATAATTTAGGTATTTCTGTTTGTGCATTGGTTACAACGCTGACCAGGCAAAAAACAATGACGATTAATTTTTTCATATAAAGGCTTTATTTTTTTACTTCCACCACGCAAAGCACGGCATTACTGCCGGTATTATCTGCTTTGAAATTGATGGTTCCACCAGTGCCAGTTGCAAACCGTATACCAGAAACTGACTGCTGCTGCAAAGCACTGGCCACTTTAGCTGCATAATCGGACCCTGTACTTTTTGAAATGGCAGTATTTACCGCATACCAGTCGATTGCTTCTTTTGTTACAACCACAGCAAACACATCTTTGTTACCAACATTATCCGGTACTAAACTTTTGCCACGGGGAAACAAGCGGTATCCGGTAATGCCGCAAAAAGGCGAGAATGCTGTTTTGGTTGGATCTTCTTTTGAAGGATAAGGAAATAAGGTATAACTGCTGCCATCGGTCTCCTGTCCGAAAATATAGATGTTGCACTCTGTTGAATTCTTTATTTCCATTTTAAATTTAGTGCCGGGTGCAACCGTGCCCACCGTTTCAAAAACATTTCCTGCTTTTAATTGCAAAGGAATGTATTGCTTGTCATCATTTTTTACCAGGCCAATGGTGGCTTCAAAAGCAATATTTACTGCTGCACCACGCTTGGGCATCGGGTCAATTCCATAAGCTTCTCTTACAAATTCTTTAAAATCTGCATAACCAACCCAGGCAATTCCATTATTACCCCATTCTGGTCCCCAACTGTTCATTATTTGAAATGCTCCTGTGTAGGGTTCTCCATTTGCATATTTAGCTACTTTCCTGTCATCATAACCGATCACACACATGGCATGTCCGCCAAAACCAGCCTGGCTACGGTCTTCATCGGTTGGTGCCCACATTTCTTTTCCCATCATATTCTGCATAAATGAACCTCCAACCATCATACCAATTACCACCGGCGCATCTTTTGCCAGGTGTTCTTTTACTGCACGTACGTTAATGCCTTCTGTACTTTCGCCATCCGTTAATCTTGTAAAACCATGCATACGGTTTTGTGCTGCTTTACTGTCTAAAACCGAATTGGGTTGCCTGCTGCAATCCTGGTCGGTGTAAGGAAAATCATTGTAAGCCACCACACCTTTTTGGGTCATGAGCTCCATGGCTTTTTGAATATAGGCCCCCTGGCAGCCTTCCATACCGATCTGGTTATAAACATAGGCCGGACTATATGCTGTACTGTTTCCGCTTTGACCCGTTGATGCAGCTTCTACAATTGTCCTGGCTCCATAAACACTGCTCCATGCAACACAACTTCCCTGTTGCCCCTGGTTTTTTCTTTCCGGTGCAAACTTTAATAAAGAAACACTTTCCGGCAATGGGTTCTTTGTATTGTCATCTGCCAGGCCTTCATAAACATTTGCTTTTTTAAATTCCGCCGGGCTAAAACTATAGCCGCTTTGAGAAAAGAGATTCTTTACTATATCTGTACTGCCACCACAGCCATTCCTGAAAAAGAAAAAATAAGCAGCAGCGCCTGCAACCAATAGTAACAATATTTTTTTACCGCCGCCGCCACCTTTGAATAAAGAAAGAAGCAGGGGTATAAAAGCCAGTAGTCCTCCTCCGCCAATGCCGCCACCTCCGCCACCGCCTCTCGAGGTATTACTGTCGTCGAAGTCCTGTTGATCCGATGGATCATCTTCCATACGTATTGGCATAAATTATTTTTAATTGAATAATATACTTAAAAGTAAGACTTTATTGTATAATAAAGTAGGCAGGTGATAATCATGTAAGACAGCGGGTAGTGTATCAGTGATCTTCTTTTTCCAGTACTTCAAACTGCCTGCTTACGCTTACCCCGTTCTCATCTACCAGGGTAATGATATGTTTCCCTGGCAATGGATTCAATCCTATCTGGTGAAAATTTTGTGTGGTGCCAACAAATTCATCATCCATGCTCCAGAAGATCTTTGCACCGGACCTGCGGTGGGCAGCAGTAAAAATGGTTTTACCTCTTTCACCATTTATTTCAAGCGGCACATAAATCTTCGCATCAGGTTGTGGATAGATAATCTCGATCAGTTTTCCTGTTTCAGAAAAAGTACAACCGGGTTTGAATGGAGGAAGTATCTTATAATCAATATTGCGCTGCCTGTAATAAAACTCCATAGCGGGTGATAAAATGAACCAACTCTTATGCTGCATGTTTGATGGTGTTTCACATTCCGCTGTAACCCTGAAAGTTCCTGTTGCATCCAGGTGAATTATTTTATGATAGGGACAAAGCGCAACTTTAATAGCATTGGGGGGCATGAATAAAGTATCCACATCCGGGCAGTCAATATTTGCCCGGTAGCCACTTTGCCTGCACACAGGCACATACATAAAATTGTATTTTGGTTTTTCAAACCATTTACTGTTTGGCAACAACCTGAAAATGTCAAAGAGGATCGG
>JBDSXS010000032.1:0-7727 GCA_039926045.1 Ferruginibacter sp. | reverse complement strand
GTGGCCATCTTTTTAACATAATGCTTATTGCCCGTTTTCTTAATTTGCACAAAGCATGTTCAGTTTTCAACACATAGATTATTTGATCGTATTGGCGGCAGTTCCATTACTTCTTATACTGTATTTTTTTGTACTGTACTGGAAGAAAAGAACCATCAAAAAGATCGGCGATGCCAACCTGGTTAAGGAAATGATCAAAAATTATTCTCCACAAAAATTTGCTTTAAAATTTGTACTGGCATTAACTGCTTTTATATTGTGTGGTTTTGCCCTGGCAAACCTGCGCTCGCCCAAGGGAGTAGAAAAAGTAAATCGTAACGGAATTGATATCATCATTGCTCTTGATGTAAGTAAAAGTATGTTGGCACAGGATATTAAGCCTAACAGGCTGGAAAGGGCAAAACAGGCATTGAGTAAGTTAATTGATAAACTGGGTAATGACCGGGTTGGTATTGTTGTTTTTGCCGGCAGGGCTTATTTACAAATGCCGTTGACCGGTGACCATGGAGCTGCAAAAATGTACCTGGCTTCTGCATCAACTGATATTGTACCAACACAGGGTACAGTAATTTCTGACGCCTTAAAAATGTGTTATACAGCTTTCAATTCCAAAGAAAAAAAATACAAAGCTGTTATTTTGATCAGTGATGGCGAAGACCATGATGAAGGCGCCTTAAAAATGGCGGGGCAAATGGCTGATGAAGGGATCGTGATCAATACGGTGGGAATCGGCTCGCCGGAAGGTTCAACAATACTTGATGAGTTAACGAATCAAGATAAGAAGGATATTAATGGCAATGTCGTTATCACCAGGTTAAATGAAGAGGAGTTAAAAAAAATTGCTGAAAAAGGGAACGGAACTTACCAGCTGTTTGCCAATACAGACGAACTGGTAAACAATTTGGATAGCCAGTTAGGCAATATGGATCAGCGGACTGTTACAGAAGATTCCCTGGTGAATTATGAAAACTACTTTCCATATTTTTTAATGCTGGCATTGATCTTCCTGGTTATTGAATTATTTGTTTCAGAAAGAAAAAGAACCGGTTTCACAAAACTAAATGCCACAAAAAAAATGGCTTTGATCTCTATACTGCTTATTGGCAGTTGCTTATTGCCTATTGAATCACATGCCCAGGATGAAAAGGCATTAATTAAAAAAGGGAATGAGGCCTACGAAAAAAAGGAGTATGATAAAGCGATTATAAATTACCAGCAAGCAACAGAAAAAGCTCCGGCTAATTCAACTGCACAGTATAATATGGGAAATGCTTTGTATAAAAATAAAAAAACCGATGAAGCGGTTCAGGCTTATGAAAATGCCTTATCCAATGCAATTTCCAATGCAGATAAAGCAAAAGCTTTTTATAACAAAGGAGTAGTGTTACAGAATAACAAAAAACTGGCCGAGTGCATAGAAGCCTATAAAAACGCATTGAAATTAGATCCGCAGGATGAGGATGCCCGTCAGAATCTTCAGCGGGCTTTACAGCAACAGAAAGAGCAGCAAAAAAAAGACGATAAAGACAAAAAAGAAGAGAAGAAGCCTAAGGATGATAAAAAGAAAAAGGAGAAGGAAAAGCCCAAAGAAGAGGAGCAAAAGCAGCAGCCCAAGCCCCAGCCATCCAAATTAACCAAACAGGATGCGGAAGAAAAGCTGAAAGCACTGCTGCAACAGGAAAAGAACCTGCAGGACAGGTTGCGTAAAGTCAATACCGCTACTTCAGCAACACCGGAAAAGGATTGGTAAACCCCGGTAGTTTTACCATGCCGAATATTACTATTTTTGCACTATGCAATTATACACCGAATCACTCACATCATACAGGCGTCTCAAAACCCGGGAGGTTAAGATCGGAAACCTTTTATTAGGCAATGGTCATCCTATACGTGTACAAACCATGACGACCACCAATACCATGGATACCATGGCAACAGTTGAGCAATCCATCCGTTGCATACAAGCAGGAGCAGAACTGGTTCGTATAACGGCGCCTTCAAAAAACGAAGCAGAAAATTTACAGAATATAAAAGATGAATTGAGAAAGCGGGGATATGATACACCACTGGTTGCTGATATACATTTTACGCCCAACGCTGCTGAAATTGCTGCCAGGATTGTAGAGAAAGTGAGGGTGAACCCCGGTAACTATGTTGATAAGAAAAAATTTGAACAGATCGATTATACCGATGAAGAATATATAGAAGAGATCGAAAGGATACGGGTTCGTTTTACACCGTTGGTAAAGATCTGTAAGGAATATGGAACCGCCATGCGTATCGGAACCAACCATGGCAGTTTAAGCGACAGGATCATGAGCCGTTATGGCGATACGGCCATGGGCATGGTTGAAAGCGCAATGGAGTTTTTGAGAATAGCCAGAGCCGAAGATTATCACAACATTGTGCTTAGCATGAAGAGCAGTAATCCGCAGGTGATGGTGCAGGCATACCGCCTGCTAGTGAATCATATGATGGATGAATTTGGAGAAGCTTATCCCCTGCACCTGGGTGTTACAGAAGCCGGTGATGGTGAGGATGGCAGAATCAAATCAGCGATCGGTATAGGTACCTTATTGGAAGATGGCATTGGCGATACCATCCGTGTTTCATTGACCGAAGATCCTGAGCTGGAGATACCGGTGTGTAATGATATTGTGAAAAGCCTCCCCAACCCCTCCGAAGGAGGGGCTTTGAAAGACTCTGAAGAATTACAGTCATCTGCAATGAGGCTTCCATACTCTCCATTTGAATATAACAGGAGAGCAACATTTGCTGTTTCTAATATTGGCGACAAGCACGTTCCGGTAGTAATAGCTGATTTTAGCAAGGTTGATAAAATAACCCCAACAGACCTGCAGGATATTGGGTATACCTACGATGCTGATACAGATAAATGGAATATCAGTGACGCTGCTGCTGATTATATTTTCTGCAATGGACTGCTTGAGTTTGATCTGCCGGGAACACTTAAAGTGCTTCTTTATCATGATGGCTGGCTAACAGCAGCAGACAAAGAAAAATATGTTTTACTCCTGGATGCTCCTCAATACCTGGATGACAGCATAGAAAGATCGGCTTCAATCAATTTTGTGATGATCGATTATGACTGGGATCAATACGCATCAGATCAGGGAGAGCAGTTATTTGCAAAATTGAAAGAAGATCATACTGCTGTAATATGTTTTAGCTCGTCCAACAAAAATGCCATGCAAAATATCCGTAGCATGTTTGTTTACCTGATGAATAAAGGAATAAAGAACCCGGCCATCATCATTTGTGACAGCGCACATGCCACAACCGATGAAAGCCTCATACACTATTCCGTAGAAGCAGGTGGTTTATTACTTGACGGATTTTGTGATGGGGTTTGCTTTGGTCATCATTATGGCAATAAAAATATTCCTCCTCAAACCAAATTGCTCAACTCCATTGCTTTTGGCATTTTACAGGCCACACGTACAAGAATTTCAAGAACAGAGTATATCAGTTGCCCCAGTTGCGGCCGCACATTATTTGATCTGCAGGAAACCACGGCTAAAATAAGAGCAGTAACCAATCATTTGAAAGGCGTAAAGATCGCCATCATGGGCTGCATTGTAAATGGCCCCGGCGAAATGGCCGACGCTGATTTCGGCTATGTGGGTAGTGGGCCGGGAAAGATCACTTTATATCGCGGCAAGGAAGTAGTGAAAAGAAATGTTGCCAGTGAAGTAGCCGTTGATGAATTGATCAACCTATTGAAAGAAAGCGATGCCTGGGTAGAAACCCCCTCCGCCCCCTAAAGGGGGAACCTGAAGTTCAATACTTTAAAATTCTTTTTTAAAATTAAAGTGACATATAATATAAATCATAAAACAGAAAAATTCCCCTTTAGGGGATAGTGGTATGCAAACTGATTTTCTTGTAATTGGCAGCGGTATAGCAGGGCTCACCTATGCTATAAAAGTTGCCGAAGCATGCCCGGATAAAACCATTACTATTCTCACCAAAACACAAAGTGATGAAACAAATACAAAGTATGCCCAGGGAGGTATTGCGGGTGTAATGGATTTTGACAATGACAGTTTTGCCAAACATATTGAGGATACTTTAATTGCAGGTGATGGCCTGTGCAATAAACATATTGTTGAAATTGTAGTAAAAGAAGGTGTAGAACGTATTGAAGAAATTATTGCATGGGGAGCAAAATTTGACAAAGAAAAAGATGGGGATTTTAAACTGGGTAAAGAAGGCGGCCACAGTGAATTCAGAATTTTGCATCATAAAGATGTTACCGGTAAAGAAATGGAAAGAGCTTTACTTGCAGCCATCAGCCGGAAACCCAATATCCAATTGCTTAATCATTGTTTTGTACTGGATATTATTACACAACACCATCTTGGTTATTTGATCACCAAGGCAACACCTGATGTTGAATGTTATGGGGTATATGTTTTAAACCTGGCAACAAATAAAATTGAGAAGATCCTGTCAAAGATCACCCTGCTGGCAACAGGAGGAAATGGGCAGGTGTATCGTTCCACTACAAACCCGGCCATTGCAACAGGCGATGGCGTAGCGATGGTTTACAGGGCTAAGGGCAGGATTGAGAATATGGAGTTCATACAATTTCATCCAACCGCATTGTACGAAACAGGCATCAGGGGGCATAACTTTTTAATTACCGAAGCCGTGCGGGGCGATGGTGGTATTTTACGAAACCATGCTGGCGAGGCTTTTATGGAGCGCTATGATGAACGCAAAGACCTGGCACCCCGTGATATTGTTGCAAGAGCAATTGATAATGAAATGAAAATTGCCGGTACCGAAAATGTTTACCTGGATTGCAGGCATTTCAGCAAAGAAAAATTTGTTGATCATTTCCCGAATATTTATGAAAAATGTTTAAGTATTGGTATTGATATTACGAAAAATATGATCCCGGTTGCACCTGCAGCACACTACAGTTGTGGTGGTATCAAAACAGATGAACACGCAAGGACATCTATCAAAAATTTATATGCAGCGGGGGAGTGTGCCAGCACAGGCTTACATGGCGCTAACAGGCTGGCAAGTAATTCACTGTTAGAGGCGATGGTGTTTGCACACAGGGCTTATAAAGATTCAGTCTCAAACCTTGATCTTCGCTCAACTCCCCCCTTGGGGGGAGGGGGGGCATCAATCCCTGACTGGAAAACTGACGGTACCAATGCACCTAAAGAAATGATCCTGATCACCCAAAGTGTAAAGGAATTAAAATTGCTGATGAGTGATTATGTGGGTATTGTTAGAAATAATGAAAGACTGCACCGTGCCATGAAAAGGCTTGATCTGTTGTTTACAGAAACAGAAGCATTGTATCAAAAAACAATTGTTTCGCCGCAGCTTTGCGAATTAAGAAATATGATAACGGTTGCATACCTCATTGTAAAATGCGCCGAGTTCAGGCATGAAAGCAGGGGATTACATTATAATACAGATTATCCCGATAAAGAGCAAAGGATACAAAATATTGTTTTGTAATTGCTATCTCATCAATTCTTTTGCCCGATACTTATACTGGCAGCCAGTTAGAGTCATTGTAACTGCTTATCTTTGGAGCCTGCAAAAGGTGCGGCACCCAACAGCAAAATTCAATACCATGTATTATATCATTTACGGATTTCTATACCTGCTTTCCCTTTTACCTTTCCCGGTGATGTACTTTATCAGTGATGGAATTTATTTTTTCCTCTATTATGTTTTTGGTTACAGGAGAAAAGTAGTGATGGCAAACCTGAAAATTGCGTTTCCGGATAAAACAGATAAGGAGCTTAAGAAAATTGCAAAGCAATTTTACCATAACCTCTCCGATACTTTTGTCGAGATTATTAAACTGATATCGATGAGTGATAAAACTTTTGCAAAAAGATGCAAAGGCGATTTTTCGATGATCAACGACCTCATAAAAAAAGGAAAAAATGTACAGTTACATGCCGGGCACCAGTTTAATTGGGAGTTTGGAAGCCTGTTCATGTCAAGATCCATAACAGCAATACCAACCTATGCGGTCTATATACCCATAAAAAACACAGCTATGGAAAAGCTGTTTCTAAAAATTAGGGAGAGATACGGAACAAAATTCTTTAAAGCAACCGAGTTCAGGCAAAAACGGGAAGAGATATTTAAAGAACGTTTTGTGTTCTTTTTAGGAGCTGATCAAAGTCCCGGTAACCCGGCTGCCGGGTATTGGCAAAATTTTTTCGGTAAGCCTGCGCCATTTATAGCAGGCCCCGAAGTAGGCGGTATTAAAAATGACACTTCAATAGTTTTTGTAAGGTCCAGGATAATTAAAAGAGGACATTATGTTTTGGAATGTACAATTTGTTCAGAGAACGGGGCTTCTACTTCTCATGGCGACATTACCAGGGCTTACCGGGATTTCCTGGAAAAAATAATAAGAGAAGAGCCCGATAATTATTTGTGGACACACCGCCGCTGGAAATGGGACTATAAAGATGAGTATAAAGAGAATTGGATCGACCATGCTAAATTGTGATCAGAAGATCAATTTAACACACTGGCCTCTTTCTGCGTTTTGATATTTTTTTGTTCTTTGATCTTTCCCCATCCACCCAAAACGTTTCTCAGATTATGGGCGCCCTGGCGTTTTAAAAGAGATGCAGCAATCACACTCCTGTAACCACCGGCACAATGCACATATAGATTCTGGTTGTCTTCAAAATGCGAAAGGTTTAAAACATCATTCATTTCATTCAACGGGAGATTTTGTGCATCAACAATATGACCGTCGGCAAATTCAGTTTCTCTTCTTACATCTACTACTACCAAATTTGGGTCATGTGGTATATCCATAGCCAGTTCATCAGCTTCAATATCAATAATTATGTCAACAGTTTCCCCGGCACTTTGCCAGGCTTCAAACCCACCATTTAAATAACCTTCTATCTTATCAAATCCAACCCTTGATAGCCGGATAACCGTTTCCTCTTCCTTACCGATATCGGTCACTAAAACCATGCGCTTTTCAAAAGATAACAAACTGCCTGCCCATTCGGCAAAACGGCCTTCCAACCCGATAAAAATACTTCCCGGAACAAACCCTTTTGTAAAAACTGATCCATGCCGGGTATCCAGGATCAGGACATCTTCGTTCTGTATCTTTTTAAAATCAGCAACTGATAATGGAGTCAAACCCTTTTGTTTAATATTGTCCAGGCTTTCGTAACCCTGCATATTTATTTTTGCATTTATGGCAAAATATTTTGGGGCTATGGACAGGCCATCAGTTACCGCAGCTACAAATTCTTCTTTGGTTTGTGGTTGTAATGCGTAATTGGTTTTCTTTTGTTCTCCAATGGTACTGAAAGTTTCGGGGCCCATGCTTTTTCCGCAGCTGCTGCCCGCCCCATGTGCCGGGTAAACAATAATATCATCTGCCAGCGGAAGTATCTTTTGTTGAATGGTTTCATACATGATGCCGGCAAGCTCGGCACTGCTCATATTTCCACTGCTTAGATCGGGACGACCAACATCGCCTACAAATAAGGTATCACCTGTAAAAATTGCATGTGGTTTATCATTTTCGTCTCTTAATAAATAGCAGGAGCTTTCTAATGTATGTCCGGGTGTATGTAAAACCTCAATGCTTATCTTACCAAGTTTAAAGATCTCATTGTCTTTGCTGTTATATACTGCGTAATCTGTTTTTGCACCCGGGCCATAAATTATGGGAGCACCGGTTT
>JBDSXS010000031.1:0-11713 GCA_039926045.1 Ferruginibacter sp. | reverse complement strand
CTGCGGCTCTTTTCTATTTTTCTAAAAGAGTTCCTGCGGGTATCATGGAAGAGAAGACAGAAAAAGCCAATAAGGCATTATATATGTTATTGATCATGGCGGGATTGCTGTTCATGATGTTCGTTCCCGTTTTTAATACCTATAAAACTGATATGACCAATGCCACTGATGTGGAGAAGCATGCTATGGAGGCTTATAGAATGCGTTGGTTATTGGGTGCGCTGGCAGTGGTACTTGTGGGATTGCTCGTTGCCAACCTCAGTTCAAAAAAGAAAGCTGATGGCTGGGGAGCCATGCAATATCCTCAACTGGTGCTGGGCATGCTTGCCATCTTTGTATATGTAGGTGTTGAAGTTACCATCGGCAGTAATCTTGGAGAGTTGCTGAGACACGCAGATTTTGGTGGCGTGCAGGCATCTGAAGCTACACCATATATCGCCATGTATTGGGGAAGTTTAATGATCGGCCGCTGGGCTTATGCAGTGGGTGCATTCAAAATGAAAGAAAGTACAAAGATCATTTTGCAGATTGTTGTTCCCCTTGTAGCATTTGGGGTAATAATAGGCGTTAATACCATTTTTAATTATGATATGCGTGCTTTATATTATTATATTATTTGCGTGGCTCTTCAGATCGTTGGCTTTTATTTCTGTAAGAACAAGCCGGCAAGGACCCTCTTAATATTCAGCCTCCTGGGAGTTATTGCCATGGTGATCGGTACGCAAACTACCGGCACTGTCGCCATCTATGCATTCCTCAGCGGTGGATTATTCTGTTCCATTATGTGGCCCTGCATCTTCAGTTTATCAATTGCCGGCCTGGGAAGATTTACAACACAAGGTTCTGCTTTCCTGATCATGATGATCCTGGGTGGAGGTATCATTCCTCCTTTACAGGGTAAGATCGCAGACTATCTTCAGTCCAATTCAACTGTTGACGGAAGTGGTATTCATAATTCCTATTGGATCGCAGTCATCTGTTTTGTTTACCTCGCAATCTTTGCTTTTGCCGTTAAAGGAATTTTGAAAAGACAGGGTATTGATTATGATGCACAGGTTGAAGGAAGCAGCCATTAACCCCTAACTCCTAAAGAGGGAGTTTCTTAGCGTACTTTGCGACCTTTGCGGTAAAAATAGAAACCGCAAAGGTGCAAAGGAAAAACGCAAAGAAACGCAAAGTAGAATTTTTGAAATTCAATTAGTATGACACAAAGAAAAGAATATGCAATTGGCATTGATATAGGCGGCACCAATACCAAGTTTGGTATTGTAGATCACCGTGGAGATACTTTGTACCGTGGTGTTATTGCCACCAATAAATACGAAGAGATAGAACCTTACCTCGATGAATTATATGATGCCCTCTCTCCTGCTATCCGGGAAGTGGGTGGCATTGAGACCATCAAAGGAATTGGCATTGGCGCACCCAATGGCAATTACTACAGTGGCACCATTGAGTACGCACCCAATTTAAAATGGAAGGGAATTGTTCCGCTGGCAAAACTCATCACCGAAAAATTTAAAGTACCTGCAGCTTTAACCAATGATGCCAATGCTGCGGCCATTGGTGAAATGATGTACGGTGCAGCCAGGGGCATGAAAGATTTTATCATGATCACGCTGGGTACGGGTGTTGGCAGCGGTATTGTTGCCAATGGGCAACTGATTCTTGGTCATGATGGTTTTGCGGGAGAACTGGGGCATACCATTATTGTGCCCGGAGGCAGGATGCACTGGAGTACTGGCTTTGCAGGTTCTTTGGAAGCATATACCAGTGCTACCGGCGTAGCCATGACTGCTGTTGAATTTTTACAGGCAAGGCCGGATGAAAAAAGTTTATTAAGAGATTTTGCTGCTGAAGAGATTGACAGCAGGGTTGTTTACGACTGTGCAATAAAAGGAGACACTATTGCTAAAGATGTATATGCTTTTACCGGAAAGATATTAGGTGAAGCATTGGCTAATTTTGTGATGTTCTCTTCACCCGAAGCTATTATTTTATTTGGCGGACTCACCAAGGCCGGAGACCTCATTATGAAGCCAACCAGGGAGCATATGGAAAAAAACCTGCTGCCCATTTTTAAAAATAAAGTAAAACTTATTTTTAGTGAGTTGAAGGAGGCTGATGCTGCCATACTGGGAGCAAGCGCTTTGGTTTGGGAGATGAAGGGATGATTTGAAATTCATCAAATAAAAAACCCTCTTGCGAGGGTTGTTTTCTAATGGGATCAAAGAAAATTATTTTATTCTTAAAACCGGCCTTAACTTATAATCCCCGGTTCCATCTTTTGTAACAGATAAGGCTGCATCAAAATCAATGATTATTGTTTCCAGTGTTTCATTCAATGCATGGTTTATTTTAAGTTTTAAACCCGATTCTGCTCCACTTGGAACCGTTAACGTATAAACCACTCCTGCATCTTTAATTGTATTGTTTGGGCCCAATACAAATCTTATTTCCTTTACTGTCTGAAAAGGAAACACACCTGTAGCCAACAAGGTATCTACACCATTTTGCAGGTCCAGTAACCGATAGATACCCGGGGTTGTTGCTAAAGTGACCCAACCTGTACTTAATGAATCATCTGAAAATTTAACTTTTACTTCACGGATATCAACATTAACTTCTTCATATGCTGTAGGAGCATCTGTTAAGCGTACGTTTAAAGTGGAAGTACCTTCTGCATTATCTTTTTTACAGGAAATAAATGCTACTGAGCCAGCTAATAGGATGGCTGCTAAAATGCTGATGTTTTTTTTCATAGTTATGTTTTTATACAGCATACAAAGAGAAAACCGTGCCAACATCAGGAATTGTGACAAAGTTCATATAACAGCAATTGTCATTTTTTGGTAATGATAAATACTGCCGGCACCGGCCTTTGCAGGCCTTTTTCGCTGGACTTGATGGTTTCTTTCCCATTGATCAACATACAACTGCTGCCACCTCCATCTAAATTCAGTGCTTCTTCACAACCCAGTTCTATAAGTAACCTGGCTTCCTGTTCTAAAGTGGCCCCTTCTGCAATACCCGGAAACCTGCCCTGAATGACCATGATGATCAGGAAACCATCACCTGTATAACCCATACAGGTTCTTGGATGTTTATCGCTAATGCCTTTGCCGGTGAATTTTAATTCTTCTTCATTGGTGATCTTAATTTGTCCATCCTGGACAAGCACGGGGCCACCGCCAATTGCAGTTCTCATTTTCCATTTTTGTAATGGCATTTCCACAATATTCAAATAAGCGAATGGATGTAGCAACTCAACCGTGTTCTTCTTTAAAAAATTGAATGAATCTGTAATTGGATAAACGGGGTATTGAAACCGGTAAGGATCTTTAAAGGATGAATCCGAATAGATCCATGCCACATCTGCTTCCCTTTTTTTTGTGATCCCCAATGCGCTTCCAATCGGATGCCTGTATTGAAAAGTATCCTTACCTCTCATCGGAATACTGTGAATATTATAGCCAACCAGCTTTCCATTCTTGATAACAACATTCAAACTCCGGTTCGTCTCATAACTGAAGAACGTGCAATTCACAATTACCAATGGCTTATCATTCTTTTCAAAAAACTGGGCTGGTGTTAATCTTCTGCCCAGCGTTGTATCAGTTGTAAAATCCAGTTTCCTGTCTTTCAATTTTGCTTTTACATAATAAGCAATAAAAGGCTTCCCATCCAAAGAGTCAGTAGTTTTAAAAACCTGTATTGATGAAGGCAATGGTGCATAGTCCGCATCAACATTTATCCATTTCACCTGTGCAAAGCAAGTGGTGGAAACAAAAAAACAAACAGCCAGTAATAAACCGGCTGTTAATAATATTTTAGTTGTTTTGTTCTTCAGCATAAGCTCATGAATTTAAAAAACTCCAAACTCAAAACGCCAAACTCTTTTCTTCCATCCATTTATTTATACCATAACCCGGTATCACGTGCTTTTCGCTGTGATATGAAGAACGAACCAGCGGTCCACTCTCCACATAATCCAATCCAAGGTTATATCCAATTTCCCTGAACTCGGCAAACTCATCGGGATGTACAAAACGGGCTACCGGCAAATGTTTTTTTGTGGGCTGCAGGTATTGGCCAATGGTCACCACATCAACATGATTAGCCTTTAAATCTTTCAGCGTTTGAATAACTTCTTCTTTCTCTTCACCCAGCCCAAGCATGATACCACTTTTGGTACGCATCCCCCCTTCTTTTAAGATCCTCAGCGTTTGCATGCTTTGCCAGTATTTGGCCTGGATACGAACCTGCCTTGTTAATCGTTCTGTTGTTTCAATATTATGGCTCACCACTTCCGGTGCCGCATCAATTATGCGTTGTATGTTTTCTTTGTTTCCTTTAAAATCAGGTATCAGTGTTTCTAAAGTTGTGGCCGGGTTTAAAGCTTTAACCGATTTAATGGTGTTGTACCAGATGATGCTGCCGCCGTCTTTCAGTTCATCCCTGTCAACCGAAGTAATTACCGCATGCTTCACTTTCATCAGGTTGATGGCTTCGGCCACACGTTGTGGTTCATCCCAATCAACTTCAAGGGGCCTGCCGGTTGCTACGTTGCAAAATCCGCAGCTACGGGTACAGATATTTCCAAGTATCATAAAAGTGGCTGTGCCTTCGCCCCAGCACTCGCCCATATTGGGACAATTACCGCTTTCGCAGATGGTATGTAGCTTATGTGTATCAACCAGGCTTCTTACATGGCGGTATTCTTCCCCGATGGGTAATTTCACCCTTAACCAATCAGGCTTCTTCGGTTTCTGCTCTATTATTCCGTCAAGTACGGGTAATTCTATCATGAAGAGAATTTCTAAACATTAATGAATAACTGTGATCATTTTCTTTTTCCAAACAATATGGTGAAGTAGGCTGAAAAGAAAAATTGCCTTTCCTTATTATATACCATTTGAGGTATCTTCTTCGAATAAAACTCGGCAGCTACACCAACTTCAATGGCAGACACCAGGTCGTTGAAACGGCCATAATCAAACCGAATTCCCGGCTTAACATAAAGACCCGGCGTTACTTTCAAATTACTCCAACCCTTGCCAAGACCCGGGCCGGAAGCGGTTGGATCATTAATAGCATTAACAAAGAGTAAGCTATCCGGCGAATCATACCTGACATTAGTTCTTTGTCCTCCCTTATCAACCTCAATTTCGTATGGCCTTAGTACACCCAATGTAATTCCACCTCCAACATTGGCAGTAATACTTACTCCGTTTTTGTTACTCTTATTGCCTAATAAAAATTGTTGCTGTACACCCAGTTTTACCGGGTAAAAGAAATTTATTTTCCAAAAAATGATCGGTGAAGAAGAAATAAATGGGTTAGTACTGCTCTGCTTCTCTTCTTTTTGATGTTTACGTTCAGCTATTTCCAACTGGAACAGGGTTGCTTTTTTTACAGATTTTGAATACCCTTTTTCAAACGAAATACCATACCCGTCTGATATTAATTTTATACCAAAGGCATAATGTTTCCTGTACGCAATAACACCTTCTTCCTCTGCCCTGATCTGGGCATTGATCCTGGCCCGCTTTTCTTCTTTACGGCTCTTTTTAGTTGACCTGGTTTCCTGTGCAAATGCAGAAACTGAAAGGGTTACTGCAGATAAAAGAATTAATAATGGCTTCATGTAATCTGTTTACTGACGTAAATTTATGCAAAAATACTATCTACTGTTTAAAGATGATACATTTGCGGTAAGAACTGCTGCATTTCGGGTATAAAAACTTTAATAATTAAAATTTTAACAAATGACTGCTTCGATTGTTTACAAGGGGCATTTAAGATGCGAATGTACCCACATACAAAGTGGCACTGTTATAGAGACCGATGCTCCCACAGATAACCGCGGAAAGGGTGAACGCTTCAGCCCCACAGATACCCTCTGCGTGGCACTGGCGACATGCGTTGTTACAACCATGGCTTTAAAAGCAAACGATATGGGAATTGATCTTTCCAACACTTCAATTGCTGTTACCAAACATATGTTGAGTGATCCCCGGAGAATTGGGAAGGTTGACGTGATATTGCATTTTCCATCTTCTTTACAACTGGATGAAAAAGACCGCACCATTTTACAAAGGGTTGGCGATAATTGCCCGGTGATGAAGAGCCTGCATCCGGATATGCAGGTGAATATTGAGTATCATTGGGCCCCCTCCGCCCCCTAAAGGGGGAACTTTGGACTCTACATTTTTCTGTACTTCTGTGTCTCTGTGGCAATATAATTGGCAGACCAAAGGTCAGGCCAGGTACTCACTGGTTCCTGATCAGTTTATTTCCAACACTGCAATCCAGGCAACGTTTTTTATTACAGTATTCGTTCTTCAACTGGATCAATGCCTGTGAATCAAAAGCTGTTCTGTTTTCGATCTGTAAAGCTGTAAATCCATTGGTGATGGTATTTTTTTCAGCCTTGATCTCTTCAAGCCATTGCAATGCCTTATCCTTGTACTGTTGCTCATTATGATAATGGCCATAAGCAAACAATACAGGAACAATGGTATTGATGAGAATATTATCGGTCATCTGATCTCCCAGCCTTTTCTTTTTAAAAACAGTGGGTTCATCAAAAATATAATGGTAATGCCAGTAATCATTGGCTGTGACCTGTAGTGATTCCTTAATATTTTTTAAAGCCGGGCTTTCTTTAATTTTTGAGAACAGGTGCAGGCTTTTATGCACCAGCATGGCTAATTGTGCAAGTCTTACCGTGGGAAAATTAGATGGCCGCATGCGCAAAAAAATCATAGAACCTTCGATCTTTTGCAGCTTGTATTTAGTTTTTAAGAACAGGTATTCTTTTTGCAGGAGCTTTGGATAGTCCCCTGTAAAGTCAGCATCCAATAATCCTGCCTGCCCAAACAGCAATGCTTCAACCTGGTGGATCTGGTCTTTGTGTTTAGCCAGGATATTTATCTGAATGGATCTTGCCATTTTTTCAAAAGCCATACCGTTCAGTTGCATACCAAAATTTTTTGCCAGCAACCACCAGCATATTTCTTCCCAATGATTATTGTTTTGTTGCAGTTGATCAAAGATAGCCAGGGTTTTATTTTCCAACCTTTCAACCAATAACCGCTCCTTCCAGCTTTGCCAGTTGAGCTTGTTTATTTGCTGAATGTTTTTTTCGCATGGAATAAATGAGTGCGTGTTCATGAGCTCGTCATATTTGCTCAGCAGGATCTTCGGTACTTTGTCCTCTAATATGAAAGTGGAAAAAGGCAGGTCCAGGTTGGCATCATTTTTCCAGACCACGTGGAGTATCACATTTTTATAATGTTTATCGCCGCTGTGTTTATGATTCTTCCAGTCGGAACTGTTGATATGGAGCTCGATACTGCCTGCCCAAATGGTAGAGCCTATTTTAATTTTAGCATCTGTAAAATCAGGGCCCTGGTTGGTATTGAACATGCCCTGGTGAATGATCTGTAAGTCTTCGCCTTCATCGGTCAATAATGCTTTTGAATTAAAGTACTGGAATTGCCAGATATATTGCAGCAGGCTTTCGGTCACAAGAAACGTTTAAAGGTTTAAGTCGTTTAAAGGTTTAAAGTTATTAGCCTCTTTTCTGCTTATGTTGTTGTAAATAACCTGGTAAAATGTTTTTTTCACCAACCTTTAAACCCTGACACCTTTAAACCTTTAAACGGTTCAACTCCTGCACTACCCTGCTTACCGGCAGGCCCATTACGTTGTAAAAATCCCCGGTGACTGATTTGATCCCTACCACACCGATCCATTCCTGGATGGCATAGGCTCCGGCTTTATCATAGGGCTTATATTTATCGATGTAGAATTCAATTTGAGACAAACTCAGTTCATGAAAATGCACTTCAGTTGTTTCTGCAAATGCAATTTCTTTTTCATCATGCAGGATGATAACCCCGGTAATTACCCGGTGTTGCTTACCGGAAAGAGCAGATAAAATATTGACAGCATCTTCCCTATCTTTTGGTTTGCCAATGATCCTGTTATCTAAAACAACAATGGTATCGGCAGCAAGGATGGGTATTGTAATATTATTTGCCTGTTTTATTACCAGGGCTTTATTTCTTGCGATATGAATGGCAATTTCCTCAATGGTTAACCCTCCGGGATAAGATTCATCAGTCTCTTTTACCAATACCTCAAATGGTATTTCGGCCCACTCCAGTAATTGATTGCGGCGGGGAGACTGGGAAGCTAAAATGATCTTTTGCATAAACCTATAAGGTTTTTTGTGTTTTAAATTTTAGAAAACCTATAAGGTTTTCTAAAAGTTTTTAAAATGTCGAAGACATCTATAAAACCTTTTTGGTTTTATGAATAAATTTTAAAGAATATCATCGATAACAGCCCCGCCATCATAACTAATTTAATGGTGGTGCTCAACTGGTGATAATCTTTCGGAACCTGTGCGTGATAAAATTTCCACAATACCCAAACCAGCGGAGCAATGATCAATGCAATACAATAAACCGCACTCCAATACCAGCCAAATTGCAATACATAAAATTGAACTGTTACGATCATCCCGATCAATACAACCAGCCATACTGCAACAAAGACCTTGCTGGCAGGTATGCCCCAGGCAATAGGAATGGTTTTGCAGCCATATCTTTTATCCCCTTCCATATCTTCCATATCTTTTACTACCTCTCTTATTAGGGAAATAACAAAGGCGAAACCGGCATATAAAAAACTGATCCGTATAAAACGCCTAAGTACGGCCTGCCATTCAAATGGCTCACAGCCGGCACAACTAACACTGCGGTAATAGCAAAAAAAACAAACCAGGATGACCCAGGCAGTAAGCAGGGAAACTAAAATATTACCTGCAAGCAATTTCTTTTTTAAACTAATGCTGTATCCAAATAATAATAAAACACAAACGAGATTCGAAAATCCGAGCCAGAAAACCGGCGTATGCATGTCAACATAAAAACCAAGCAGGATGCCGGTCAGTGAGAAAACAATATGCATTAGGATGGCCCACCGCCTTTTGATCAATTTATCAATGATCTTCTTTTCGGGCTTGTTTATTTCATCAATATTAAGATCAAAATAATCGTTGATGATATTACCGGCCGCAGTGATCAGTAAAGAAGAAATGATCAGCAGTGCAAGATGGAAATTAGTGAAAGCGCTGGTCACCATTTTACTACCCGAATAAAAGGAAGGCATGGGCCTCACCAACGAAAAATAAAACAACAGCTGAGTTACGGCAATCATAACCAGGTTAGGCCAGCGGACGAGTTTTAAAAAGGCAGTGATCAGTTTCATGAAACTTATGTAAAGCGAAAATAAGCATTGAAAATTAAATAGGAGATTATCTTGAAGCAACGGTAGTATCCAGGTCCCAATGGCTGTTCAGTTTCAATACTTTTTCAATGACGTCCCTAACACAGCCTTTGCCGCCGTCGATCGGGGAAATATAATGGGATATTTGTTTTATCTCTGAGGCAGCATCGGCCGGGCAACAGGGCAAACCTGTTAACTGCATGGGTATATAATCAGGTATATCATCGCCCATAAATAATATTTCATCCCAGTTCAACCCATGCTGCGAAACATATTCAATAAGCTTTTGTTTCTTGTTATCAATTTTCAAAAAACAATCTTTTACCCCAAGCCTTTCCAATCTTTCTTTAACAGCATCAGAAGTTCCACCCGAAATGATAACAACCCTGTACCCTTTTTTAACCGCAAGCTGTAATGCATAGCCATCCTTAATATTCATCTGCCTGGCCATCTGTCCATCCTCCAGTATCAATAAAGAACCATCGGTGAGTACACCGTCAACATCGAAGACAAAGGTTTTAATGGTTTTAAATTTTTCGAGAACGTTCATGGTACGTTAACAGTTTATTAGTTATCCGTTAATCGGATGGAGTATAAATTTGCAAATTCTTTTACTGACTAAAGAAGCCTACCAATTAACCATTAACGGATTAACGGATTAACTATATTATTTCTGATTATCCCTCCACTCATACACCCAACTACTTTGTATCATTTCCAAATGACCTTCATTACTTTCTTCAGCTTTACCTTCAAATTTCGGTATTTCCAAAACCCATTTAAGCAGGTCGGTAAAACGGATGCGGTATATTTTGCTTTCGCCAAAGTCATCACCAAAGCGTTCGTACAATTTCATAGCAATATCTTCGTAATCGTTCCAGTGTATGGGAGGTTCAAAAGTCATAATCTCTTATTTAGTTAATCCGTTAATTAGTTGATCCGTTAATCCGTAGGGAGTATGCATTTCTAAAAGCTTTTAATGTTTGCTGGCTGCCCCACAAATTAACCAATTAACGGATTAACGGATTAACGTTGTTTACTATTCGCCTAAAAATTGTGTCTGGTCGGGTAATGTTACCGAAATTTCTCCTTCTCCATCCAGCAAAACACACTGGCATCCGAGGCGTGAATTTATGCGTGGGCTTACTGCCCTGTCAATAAAATCTTCTTCTTTATCACTCAATTCCTCTAAAAATTCATCTCCCTGCTGTACATAAATATGACAGGTACTGCAGGCGCAAACCCCGCCGCAATTATGGTGCAGTTCAATATCATTTTTTAATGCAATTTCTAAAATAGACTGATCAGGTTCAATTCCGGTCAAGGTTATTGGTTCCAGGCCTTTCTGTTCAAACTTAAATGTTATACTATACATACTGCAAATTTCGGGTTGCAAACCTACTTTAAATTACTAATTAAGGAAAATATAAGTTGAAGCCCATGTTTCGATAAAAATCTGAGTTTGAAAAAATTAATTAAAATGAATGTCAGGCTTGAGCTTGTCGAAGCCGATTTACAGCTTCATAACCTGCCTTCGACAAGCTCAAGGCTGACATCTTTTTTTAAAATGAGACACTGCTCACGTTTTTAGAGTTTGAAAAGTAAAAAGGTTTTACTATTTTTCGCTTTAATTCAATAACTGTAATGAAAATAACATCCCCCGTTTTATATGCTACTGCAATCATATTTTCCTGTATTTGTAACTGCTCATGTGGTAACAATAGTAAAGATGATGGCAAACCCAGGCCAGACAGTTCCAAAATAGCTGAACGAAAAAAGGTAAACCTCAAGCCTGAGAACCGCCCCCCGATCGTAAATATTGTGGATACGTTGGTGGCTAAAACAATCATCATTTATGTAAAGGACAGCGCCGCAACATTTGAGCGTATCAGTTTAAAACTCGGCAATATCTATGGTGTAAAACTTCCTGAGTATATTAAGAAGAATAACCTTAAAACCATAGGGCCTCCTATGGCATGGTATAAAAAGCAAAAAGCACCATATTTTTTTGAAGCCGGCGTGCCGGTGAATAAAAAAGGAGCCAAAGCGGTAGCTGGTGTACAGGTACGTGAAATACCTGCAGGCAAAGTTGTAATTGCTCATTTTTTCGGGCCTTTCGAATCATTGCCACAAGGCTATGATGCGGTTAAAGAATGGATGAAAGAAAATAAGAAAACTGCTGCAGGTGCTCCTTATGAAATATATATAACCGACCCTGTCGATAAAAACGGTAAACCGGTTGATCCGTATAAGATACAAACCGATATCATTTTCCCGGTAAGATAATTTATTGGCCCTTCATAATGCTGTCGGTCATCTTCAGGTAAATGTATTTAAGCCGGGGATGGTTTGCCAGTAACCTGATATGTTTATCCAATGTAAAAATATCATTGCGGGCTGCCGGGCCTGTCTG